>JANXWT010000416.1 GCA_025351035.1 Opitutia bacterium
CGCGACCGCCGACGTGCTCATGTAGGCCAGCGCGTTGCTGTTGGCGGTGTCGAGAAAGAGCAAGTGCTGGGAGCCGCCGCCGCCGGCGACCAAGAGCGGCGCCGTGCCAGCGACGGGGGCCAATGCGTAGCCGATGTCCGCCGCGGTCGTGCCTTCATACTGCCGGAGGATGCCCGTATCGCTGCTCAAGACAGCGAAGGTGCCATTGAGCGCACTGACCGAAATGCTTGAGGCGTTTCCCACTGAGGCCGCCCCGGCCCATGCGGTGCCATTGAATACATCGATGTAGGCGCCTCCGTTGGCAGCATAGCCAAATACTGCGGTGTTGTTCGAGGCAAGGGCAAGCCCCCGGGCTCCGAGGGAAGATCCACCGTTCCAACCATAGTCAAACGAACTGGAATTAGAGGCAAAGCTACTGGTCGTGAGCCATTTTGCTGACCAACTGGCCCTGCCCCCCAATTGTCGGCCTCGCAGGCCCACTTGTATCCGGCGCCTCCCGGGTCCGCCGCAAGCACCATCTGATGGGCATAGTTGCCGCTGCCAGAATCGTAGTAGCCAGTGAAGAGATTCGTGAAAGCACTCCAGCCGCTGCCGTCGTTGGAGGCCAAATCAAACGAACCGTAGCCACCGCTTTCAGCCATCAGGAACATGGTCCCGGCGCCGTCCGTGCGCAGCATCACGCGAAACGTCCCTGCCACCGCGCCGAGATCCGTGGAGCTCCAACTCGATCCATTATTGGACGCCACGTTGACGTGGTTGCCCACCACGTAAGCCATGTAGGGCACACCCGACCGCGTCGTGATGGAAGGCTGCGTGCCCACTGCGACAAGTTGGGGTGCGGTCCAGTTGGACGAGCCAAAGGCCTTCGAGGTAACATAAATGTTCCCCGCATTTTCGTATGCCACGTAGACTGTGGTGCCGTTCAGAGTCAGGTCGTAGTTGGTGTTGGTGACGGACGCCGTCACGGTGTTCTTCTGCTTCCACCCGACGGCCATCGTCCGGACACTGATGTTGTCAAACTCGCCGCCGCCGCGTGGAGGGTTCGCGTTATATAGGTAATCCCCGAACAATATGACCGCATTGAGCTGCGAAATGTCGTATCCGGCTGGGAAATCATAATGAGGCGTTTGGCCAGAGCCACCCGCGCCAAAATCGTAAGTTCCCCAGAATTGGCCGTGAGCACCAGCCAAGGGATCAACTACAATGCCAAGATGGACGATTTTGTCGTAGCCGCCTTCAATGTAGACGCCATCGCCTGGAAGACCGGTGATGATGTAGGCTCCAAAAAACCATGTCTTGGTAGGACCATAGGTGCTCCAGCCAACCTGATAGCTGCTGACCATGGGATCGGTTGTTCGCCCCAAAAAAAGGTCGTTGTTCGACGTCGGGCCATTCCCCGTATCCGAATAAGCATAGGCATCAAAAGTCATGATGTTGAGACGAGTCAGACTCAACCCAGCGTTCATGGGCTTACGGGCAATAACACCGCTCCCGGCGCTAATGGTGCCATCAGCTCCCGGATGGATGCGGGTGTCAACGGCCACCGAGGAAAAATTCGAACTGGCCCCCAGGTAAATCGCATTTGTGGCGCCATTGGTCCAACCCGTCCAGCCGCCCTGTCCGATGAGGTTGCTCCCGGCAGCATAGGCGTTGAAGTTTTCTTTGAAAAACTCCTGGCCGTGGGCAAGGCTTGCTGCGATTAACGACGACAGGCCGATGAGACGAAGCGTTGAAACAATATTCATGCGGGTTCCTGTTGCTGACTGACGCCAGACTATCCTTGGTTGCGACGGCACCTATTCCGTAGTTCCACACTTTGGGTGACATCCCGAGGACTGTCTGAGCATGTGTTGCCCTTTTCTCCGCGTCTATTGCCCGCGACGCAGCACACCAACAGCGAGTCCGTCAGCGGATCGTCGTCAGACCCGGATTTGGAAACGGGAAACTGCGCCTGAAGTCAGAGCGAAACTGCCGGCAGCCCCCGAGAGAGCCCCGTTCCACTTGGACAAACCCGAAGCACCGTCCGTTTCCGCTGGATCTCAGCGATGCCAGCGGCCGTGGTGATGTCCACCGTGGCCGTGACCTCCACTAACCCAGCCAATGCCAAAACCAACCGCGAGTGGCGCCCAAAAATTCGCATACGGATCGTAGTAACGCACATAACGGGGACCGGCATAGTAGATCGTCTCAGGCTCACGATAGACTACGGTCGTTGTCGCCGGCGGTCCTGCAGTAATCACCGTCTGCGGCGGAGCCGGCACTGCAAGCGCAACGCCCGTTTCGTCGGCGGTGCTCTCGGCGGCGAGGATCGTGTAAGCAAAAGTGTCTGTGCGGCCGTCGGCTGCCTGGTAGACCACGACCACGCTGTCGGCGGTCTGATCAATCCGAGTGATGGTCAGACCCTTCACCTGGGCGTCTTTGGCCAGATCGGCGCGAGCGGGCAACTTGGCCAGATAGACGAGGTGGTTGGCAACGGGAAGATCGGTGAGACTGGCTGAGGCGGCTGGTGCCGCGACCGGAGCCGGATGCGAACTATCCTGAGCAACGGCGAACGGACTGGCTACGACGAAGGCCAGCACGGCGGCCGGCAGAATGGAGACAGTTTTCATGGTGAGTCTGAGATTTGGCTGAAACTGTAAGACTCCCATACCATAGGCTGGTGCCATAAAAAATCAACAACCTCTCATGCGGCCGTCCCTTCCGCGAAAAGCAAGACTCACTGGGCAGGGCCGGCTGCGCATCAGCGGAAACTTTGCCGCCTTCCCGGCGTCTAAGTGCGGACGGCTTCCTACCCGGCGCGGAATAAATTGCGCCAAAGCCGTTCGCCAGCTCACTATCGCTCTCCATGGCTTCCTCCGGCAAATCTCGCCTCCTCATCGCCCTTGTCACCGCAGCCGCCCTCGGGGCCGGCGCTTACTTCTACTTCCAGCGCGAACGCGAAGCGGGCAAGCTTCCGGAATACACCACCGCCACAGTGGCGCGCGGCGACGTCGTGCAGACCGTCACCGCGACAGGCCAGCTCGACGCCGTGCTCTCGGTCGATGTGGGCAGCCAGGTGTCCGGCCTGATCACCAAACTCTACGCGGATTTCAACACGCGTGTAACCGCCGGGCAGAAGCTCGCCGAGATCGATCCGGCGACCTTTCAGCAAAAACTCCGGCAAGCCGAGGCCAACCTCGCCTCCGCCGACGCCAGCTATTTCCTCGCCGACCTCAACGCGAAACGCATCCAGGAACTATTCACCAAGTCCCTTGTGACCCAGCAGGACAGCGACCAAGCCCAGGCGCAGCTCAAGCAGGCCGCCGCCCAACAGTTGATCAGCAAGGCCACGGTCGAGAATGCCCGCGTCGATCTCGCCCGCTGCACGATCTTCTCGCCCATCGACGGCATCGTCATCTCCAAACAAACCGAGGTCGGCAAGACGGTGGCGTCGAGTCTGAACGTCCCCACGCTCTTCACCATTGCCAACGACCTCGCAAACATGCGGATCACCGCCGCCGTCGCCGAGGCGGACATCGGCTCGGTCGACACCGGCCAGAAAGTGTCGTTTACCGTCGATGCCTATCCCAGCCGCAATTTTAACGGCGAGATCACGCAGGTCCGCAACGCGCCGAAAAATTCCAACAACGTCGTCACCTACGACACGATTATCAGCGTCGACAACCGTGACTTGAAATTGCGCCCCGGCATGACCGCCAATGTTTCCATCGTCGTCGCGCACCGCGACGGCGTGCTGCGCACGCCCAACGCCGCGCTGCGCGTCCGCCTGCCTGACGGACTGGCCGTGGCGACAATACCTGATTCCGCCAAACCGACCGGCGAGGCGAAGTC
>JANXWT010000419.1 GCA_025351035.1 Opitutia bacterium
TTGTCGCCGAGCGAGCGGCGCTGGTCGAGCGGCGTGGTGATGTCGGCGACGACGTTGACGCGCTGCTCCTCGACGCCGAGCGCGGAGATCTTGGTGAACGCGGCGGGTTCGACGAGGCGCACTTTGCCCGCGAGCGGCGACGGACCGCCCCATTGCTCGAATTCCACGGCGGCGCCCGGCGCGAGCGCGGCGCCGTCGCGCGAGAGGAGTTCGATGACGACTTCGAGGTCGGTCGGGTCACCGACTTCGACGAGCGGCGTGCCGGCGATGACAGGGCGTTCGCTTTCCTGATAAACGTGCAACACGCGGCCACCGACGGGCGCGCGGACTTCGATCAGCGCGGGCGGCGTGCCGACGGCGCCCGCTTCGGCGAGTTCGGCCTCGATGACACGCAGCGCGCCGTCGGCGGCGATGGCATCGCGCGCGGCGGCGGTTTCGCGGAGCCGGATGTTGTCGAGGTCCTGCGGCGAGACGGTGCGGTCGGCGAACATTTTTTCGATGCGCCCCAGCTCACTGCGAGCGAGGTCGTGGGCGGCCTTGGTTTTTCCGAGTGTGGCAACGGCGGCATCGCGGCGCGCTTCGGCGAGGCGGCGGGCGCGCGGATCGAGGGGAGTGGCGGCCATCGGCTCGATGGCGGCGACAATGTCGTTGGCGGCAAGTTCGGCGCCGGGCTTGAACGGCACACGGCGCAACTGGCCGTTGACGGGCGAGGAGACGACGTAGCGTTGGTGAATGCGCGTCTTGCCTTCTTCGCTGACGGTGGCGCGCAGCGGACCGTAGACAGCGCGAGCGGTCTCGGCGGGCGCAGGTTGCGGGCGCAGGCCGAAGCCGAGGAGCACGATCAGCACGGCGCCGCCAGCGTAGGGCAGCCAGCGGAAGGGGCGTTTGGATGAGGGGCGCGAAGCAGGAGCGGGTGACGGATTCATGGCAGAAAAGTTGAGAGCTGAGAGTTGAGAGCCGGCAGCAGAGGGTTATTCGGGCGCTTTGAGGGCGGCGATGAGGTCGAGTTTGTTCAGTTGGCGGAGGACGAAAAGCGCGGAAATGGTGGACGCGATGACGACGACGATGACGGCGTAGCTGTAAGTGTAGGGCGTGAACACGAGCGGCAGGCGCACGGTCTCGGTGTTGACGGCGTGGATGATGACGGTCGAGAAACCGGTGCCGAGCACGAGGCCGGCGGGCACGGCGATGAGCGCGAGGATGGTAAGCTCGATGACGAGGACCGCGCCGACTTCGCGCTGCGTCATGCCGACGACGCGCAGCGTGGCGAGTTCGCGCGAGCGCTCGGCGAGGGAGATGCGGGCGTTGTTGTAGATGACGCCGAACGAGACGATGACGGCGAACGTGAGGTAGATCGTCTGGAGCAGGCCCATGCTCTGCGCGGTGGTGTCACGGAAACTTTTGCGCAGCGACTCCTTGATGACGGCGTAGCTGATTCGCGGGATGCCTTTGAGGGCTTCGAGAAATTCGGCGCGCTTCGCCAGATCGAGCGTGATGCTCGCGCCGGTGATGACGTCGCCCTCGCCGAGAAAGCGGTTGATGGTGTGGAGGTCCATGTAGGCGGCGATGCCGGTGAAATCCTCAGCGAGACCGGCGAGTGTGACGGTCACGGTCCGGCGTTTGCCTTCGAGTGACTCGACGGTGACTTGGTCGCCCACCTTTGCGCCGAGGACGTCGGCGAGTTTGGCGGAGAGGATGATGCCGTCGGGCGGCGGCATGATCTCGCGGCCCTCTTTGTCGACGGCGCGGCTGTGGATGCCGCCCGGAATTAGACTGCGCAAACCGATCTGACGGTTGCGGCCGTTGAAGTGGATGCGCACGGCGGCGTTGCGGGCGGGCTCAAGGCTGATGACGCCGGGAAGCTGCGCGATCTCGTTGGCCGTGCGCGCGGAAGACGGCTCGATCAGGCCGACATTGATGTCCTGCCGCTGCACGACGTCCCACTGGAAATCGAGGACGCTCGCGATGCCGGCCTTGAAAGTGTTGGGCAAAATCAGGAGCGCGGTCGCGAGCGAGAGGCCGATGACGGTGAACAGCGCCTGCACGGGGCGGCGCTCGAGGTTGCGGATGGCGATGCGGAATGAGTGCGTGAAGAGATGCGCGAAGCCCGCGCGTTCGACGAAGGCCGGGCGGAAGCTCGCGGGCGGCTCGGGGCGCATCGCCTCGGCGGGCGGGAGTTTCGCCGCGCGACGCACCGCGCCGAAAACGCCGACGGTCACCGCGGCGAGACCGACGCCGAGCGCGACGATGACGGCGGGACGGTCGAAAGTGAATTGCAGATCGGGGAAGCGGAAGAAAAGTTCATACATCTTCACGAGCTTCAGACCGAGGAAGAGACCGCCGCAGAGACCGAGCACGAGACCGGCGACAACCATGACGAACGCGAACTTCAGATAATGGACGACGATCTGGCGGTTGGTGAAACCGAAGGCCTTGAGGATCGCGATCTGCTCGCGCTGGAGCGAGAGGAGACGCGTGAGCACGGCGTTGGTCATGAACGCCGCGACGCTGAGGAAGACGGTGGGGAACCCGATCGAGAGAATCGACAGCACGCGGATTTCGTCGGACACACGGATGTGCGACGGATGGTCTTTGCGCGCGAACGCGCCGAAGCCGCCGTAGGGCAGGAGGAGACGGTCGAGTTCCTTGAGGACGGGCTGCTCGTTCGCGCCGGGCGCGAGGGTGATCGCGACGTGGTTGAACGCGCCGTAGAGATCAAACGCGGTCGCGGCCTCCTTGTAGGGCATCCAGAAAATCCCGTAGGTGCGGTTGTCGGGCAGCGCGGCGCCGGGGCGGGATTCGAAAATGTATTCGGGCGAGAGGACGATGCCCGCGATGCGGAACTGCTGGCGGCGGCCGTGCAGGAGCATCGTGAGTGAGTCGCCGGGGTTGAGTTGGTTGGCGAGCGCGAAGGCTTCGCCGACGAGCACCTCGCCGCGCGCGCCCGGCGAGAGCCAACGACCACGGCGGAGGAAGAGGCGGTTGAGTTCGGGTTCGCCGAAATCCGGCAGCGAGCGCACCATGCCGCCCGCGGGTTCGCCGAGACCGGGCAGGTCGAGCGTGACGGGCGACGAGAGATCGGTCTGCACCGTCGCGACGCCGGGGATGGCGCGGAGTTGTTCCTGCAGGTGGTTCGGCGCGCGCCTGAGCGACGCAAAAATTTCGGCGAAGTGGTTCGTCTGGTAATACTCGGCGCGCGTGCCGTCGAGCGACGAGATGAGACTGCGCGCCATGATGAGCATCGCAAGGCCGCACGCCATCACGAGCGAAACCGCGGCGGCCTGGCCTTTGAGGCGGCGCAGGTCGCGGATTAGCTTGCGGTCGAGGTGGGGGAGCATGGCGGAGGAACCACTAATTCACACTGATGCGGAATATTTTCTGGACCAGGAGAGGCGCAGTCTCGCTGCGCCCAAGGCGGTCGACATCGTATTCGAGGGCGCAGCAAGTCTGCGCCCCTACGAAATGCCGCGGTTGGTATTCAGCGTTCATGTGCATTCACCACCGCAAGGTGGACGGCGCGGCCCGAGTGGCGTTGCGGTGTTCGCTCAGCACGCGGCCGTCGGAGAAATGGATGACGCGGTCGGCCATCTCGGCCATGACGGCGTTGTGGGTGATGAGGATGGTGAGCGTGCCAAGTTCGCGGTTGGCGCGCTCGAGGGCTTCGAGGACGACGATGCCAGTGCGGACGTCAAGGGCACCGGTGGGCTCGTCGCAGAGGAGGACCTCGGGGCGTTTGGCGATGGCGCGGGCGATGGCAACGCGCTGTTGTTCGCCGCCAGAGAGCTGCGCGGGAAAATGATCCATGCGCGGCGTGAGGTTGACCATCGCGAGGGCTTCCTCGGGCGGCATCGGGTCGCGCGCGATTTCGGTGATGAGGCCGACGTTCTCGCGCGCGGTGAGGCTCGGAATGAGATTGTAGAATTGGAAAATGAAACCCACGGAGTTGCGCCGGTAATTGGTGAGCTGGGCCTCAGTGGCGTGGGTGAGATCGGAGTCGCGGTAGGCGAGCTCACCCGCCGTGGGGATGTCGAGACCGCCGAGCTGGTTGAGCAAGGTGGTCTTGCCCGAGCCGGAGGGTCCGAGAAGGACGACCAGTTCGCCCTCGTAAAGATCGAGGTCGACACCGTCGAGGGCGCGGACTTGGGCAGTGCCTTCGCCGTAGATTTTGGTCAAGCCGCGCACGCGGAAGACTTGGCGGCGGCTGGTGGCGGCCGGGGCGTATGATCCGGAAGCGGGTGAGCTGGTTGGTTGCACGTGTTTCCCCGGGTGTGAGCCGGGGGCATGCAGGCTACTTGGGCGCGGGTAGCGTGCAACTCAAAGCCCCGGGACCGGCATCGGTATCAGCGAACCTTGCCGAAGCGGAAAAGACCGCTTGTTAGGGCGGCCAATACCGGCCAAAAGGCATAAGATACCACCGAGGGTGGCGCGACTCAACGAGTAGCGACTGTGGGGTGCAGTGTGGCGAGAGTGCGACGGAACACGTCGTCGGGTGTCCCACTGGCGTCGATCATACGGATGCGACCGTGCCCGCGGTAATAGCTGATGAGCGGCGCGGTGCTTTTTAAGAAGGCGGCCATGCGCACGCGGCCGGCGTCCGGCTCGTCGTCCGCGCGCAAGACCAGCGGCGCGCCACAATGATCGCAGAACCCGGGAATTTTTGGCGGGTGGTGCGTGATGTGGAAAGCAGCTTTGCAAATCCGGCAGGTGCGGCGGCCGGTGAGGCGCGCCAGGATGGTTTCAGCGGGCAACTCGTAGCAAAGGGCGGCGTCGAGATGGAGCCTCTCCTGTTGAAGCAACTGGTCGAGCGCCTCGGCTTGCGCGACCGTGCGCGGAAATCCGTCGAGGAGAAAACCGCCGCGGCAGGTGAGGCAGCGGATGCGTTCGTGCACGAGGCTGAGGACGATGTCGTCGGCCACGAGTTCGCCGCGGTTCATGCAGGCGACGGCGGTGCGCATCGCGGGACTCGGATGCTCGACGGTGCCGGACTTGGCGATGCGGAAAATATCGCCGGTCGACAGTGCGCACGCGCCGGTGTGGGCGGAGAGGAGCTGCGCCTGCGTGCCCTTGCCGACGCCGGGCGGACCGAGCAGCACGAGCCGGCTGGGTTGGGCGACGGCACGCGGCGGAGTGCGGCACACGGCGCCGCCTCCCTGCAACCAAGCCGTGCGTTCACGCGGTGCTTCCATGGGGCTGGGTGGGTTGCGCCAAAGATACGCGCGATGGGATGCAGGAGCGCGCCGCGGGTTGGCGAAAGCTGCGCACGGGTTGCCGGCAAGGGCAAAAAGCTGCCGGCCGCAAAGCGACGCGCCGGCAATGAAAAGAGAGGCGTTCGAGGCAGTGTTCCGACGACTACTCAGCGCATCTTAGCGAAGGTGCCTTTCAGGAGATCGAGGTCGGAGGCGTTTTTGGTTTTCTCGCGGGCACGGGCGATGAGGCCGGCTTCGAGTTCGTTTTTCGTCGGGCGCTGCACCTGGTAGAAGACGCCGAACTTGCCGGGCCATTCGAGGCCGGCGAGTTTGAACGCGGCGACCTCGTCAGTCGGGTCGTGGCGGAGTTCGTCCTCGGGCGTGCCGTCATTTTTCTTGAGCTCGACCGTCTCGAACTTGCCGCCCTTGCGCGGCACGGCGGAATCGAAGGCGCCTTCGTAGAACTCGACGCACTCCGAGAGAATCTCGACGACGGAGAAACCGTTGTGGCGCGCGGCGCGCTCCATCATGTCGGTCATGTGCGCGATTTGCGCGGCGTGGCTGCGGGCGACGAAGGTGGCTCCGCTGTTGAGGAGTGAGCGCATCGGGTTGATCGGGCGGTCCATTGCGCCGGTCGGGTCGGTCTTGGATTTGAAACCGATGGGCGAGGTGGGCGAGGTCTGCTTCTTGGTCAGGCCGTAAACCCAGTTGTCCA
>JANXWT010000367.1 GCA_025351035.1 Opitutia bacterium
GGTTGCCGCCAGCACGTCGGCGTTGGGCACCCAGACATCGGGATGCGCATCCAACCACGCGGTCAGTTCAGGCGTGCCGACTTTGCGCAGCTCCTCGTCAACCAGTGCGGGAGAATAGAAGCGCTTTTCCGCGATGAGTGAGCCAATCCGGGTGAGAATGGACGGAAAAATATCCGTGGGATAGTGCCGAAACTGCCAATCCATGAATACATTTGTGTCAACCGCGTAAAGCGGCCGGCGCGGCGCGTCACTCATCGTCGCCTCCCGCGCCCGGGCGGTTGATCAGTGCGCCCTTGAGCTCCTCAAAATGCTCTGCCTTCAAGTCGAGGTAGTGGGCGGCGCTGACGACGGTGATCCGATTGGTGCTTAGCGCTTCCAGCACCGTTTGGGTAAAGGGTCTGCCGGCGCGCCCGAGCGTCAGATCGACCGGATGCGCGAAGCCGCCCGTCTTGGGCTTCAGCGTCGCGACGAAGGACTCCCAGCCTTTTCGCCAACTCTGGTAGTGATCCCAGCCGAAATAGCCCGACGCCCGCAGTCTCGTGGCCATGGCCAAGGGCGTGATCTTGAGCCGACGAGCCAAGCCGCGCACGTCCCCAATGTCCCAGCCACTGCGCGGGAATCCGCCAGCACGGATCTCCTGGGCCAGCATCGGCTCCGGCACCAAGGTGTGGCTGGCCGTCTCCTCGGCGAAACGCTCCACCGCGGCCCAAGCGTCATTGTCGCGGCCCTCTATGGCCGCCGGCGCTTCCTCCTTGCCCGCCGCCAGCATGAGGTGGACGACTTCGTGGATCAGCGTGAAGGCGCGGGACTCGGGAATTTCCTTCGGATTCACCGCCGCGACCGGGAGCGGGGTGCGCAACAGCGAGAGCCCGCGCGCCTCCGCGAGAGGCACCTTGGGAAACTGGAAAACGAGCACGCCGACGCGCTCCACCGCTGTGCGCCAGGCGGCCCAAGCCTGCCATTCGTTGGCCCAGTTGCGCTGGTCGTCCGGGCTGACGGCCAGCGCGGTGCGAAGCCTCTCCGCCACGGTTGCCGGAGACTCAGACAGGTGCGCCAGCAGGTCGAAAACGGGAGTCGATTCGCCCAGTTCGACTAACAGCTGGAGCATGGTCTCCCGGCGCGTCGACATCTTCCGCACCGCGAGTCGCAGCTCGGGCGTCTCCTCGCCGGGCACAATCCCCGGCAGGCGGCGATACTCGGCCGCCAGCGGCGGGAGCGCCGGGGGCTTGGGCTGGAAGAACAGGCTGAGCGGCCGGTGGTAGACTTTGGCCAGAGTCTCAATCTGACGCATCGTCGGTTGCCGGCCGCCGCTTTCCCATTCAACCAGACGCTCAGGCTTTACCGCCAACTTCTCCGCCGCCCGCTCCAAGGCATAGCCGCTCTCCTTGCGTGCCCAGACAAGCACGGCGGCGGAAACAGGAACTGGAGCGGCGACGGACATCGTTTCGGGTGAGTAAACGGATAGCGGGGCAATTCACAAGACTGCGGACGGACGACGGGTGCGGGACGTTTTTGCTTCAGTTTTACCTTCCCGCTCGGTGCGGAGGCGGGCGAGGAGTTGGGAGGCGGGCTCGTCTTTGGTCGACTGGGGGACGAGGCGGCCGGTGAAGGCGCGGTGCAGGATCGACTGCCGCAAGGCCTCGCTCCGCCGCAACGCCCCGTCGATCTCCCGCTCGTTCCGCTCGATCACCTCGAACTGTTCGTCCAGCTTCCGCACGATTTCCAGTTGCTCGGGGAGGGAGCAGAGGGGGACGGGGATCTCATTAACGTCAGCCAGCGAAAAATTGGCTCGCGCGACATCTACCGCTTTAGAGGTCACCAACTGATAAGTCCGTGAGCTGTTCAGATGGTAAGTCAGTAAAGTGCGGTCCAAGTAGATCGTCGGACGGATGACGGAGACCGCTTGATTGATGTTGGCGAGAGTTGTCCTGTCAAAAATAGCCGCTCTGCCAATCGAAGCACCGACGATATTCAGCAGAACATCACCTTCGTGAAGCACCGAAGCCGGCTGAATCTTATTAAAACCCAGCCCAAGATATTTTGGGCGCGATAGGTCCAGAAACCCCGTGCGGACATTTTCGCTCGTGACGAACAAAACGCCGTTTGTGTCATCGGTGTAGTCGAAACCCTGCCATTTGGGTGAAGAGCCCTTCGTAATCAGGTGCACGAGATTCCCTAACGCCGTCCATTGCCACGATTCGGGCAAGCGGGGGAGCGATTCTACCAGTCGAGATTCGAGAGCAATTTCAGCCACTCCTTTGCGGGACCGACGTAATGAGGCTTCAGGTCCGGTCGGTGATTGCCGGGCGGATTGGATGCGGGCGAGGAGGGCTGCGGGGGATTCGAGTTTGGCGGAGTTTTGGGTGCGCCACTTTGCGGTGAGCTTGCCCTCGAAGGCTTGTTTGAGGAGCGACTGGCGATAGACGCCGAGTTGCCGCCGCGCCACCCGCAGACTCTCCTCCCCGGCCTCCAACTCGCTGAACAACTCCTCGATCTTCGCCACGATCCGCTTCTGCTCGGCCAGCGGCGGCAGGGGGATGGTGAGCGAGCGAAAACGGTCATGGGTGAGATTGAGGCCGGAATCGCTGATGCCGGTTTTCATTTCGTCGATCTTCTTCCTTGTGCGCGACTCGCGAAGAAAGAGTTCGAGGAACTGACGCTCGA
>JANXWT010000052.1 GCA_025351035.1 Opitutia bacterium
TCGCGATTGAACACGCGGCCAGGCGACGCGAGCAACGTCCCGAGCAGACGGTATTCGTTGCGCGTCAGGTCGAGCGGTTGGGCGTGAAAACTAATGCGGCAGCGCGCCTCGTCGTGCGACCAGCCGGTGGGTGCAGCCGCACCGGTGGCCCCATTGCTGCGCCGCAGCACGGCGCGCACTCGCGCCGTGAGTTCGCGCGGACTGAACGGTTTCGCCAGATAATCGTCCGCACCGAGTTCGAGCCCGACGATCTTGTCCACCTCGCTGCTGCGGGCCGTCAGGAAAATCACTGGCGTCGCGCCGCGCCGCTGAATCTCGCGGCAAACATCGAAGCCGCTCATGTCGGGCAGGCCGACGTCGAGCACGACGAGTGCGATCGGTTGCTCCTGAAGAAACTTAAGTGCGTCGCGACCGGTGGTTTTCCAGACCGGCGTGAAGCCCTCGGTCTGCAATGCGTAGGTGATGGTCTCGGCGATGGACGCCTCGTCCTCCACCACCAAGATTGTCTGACGCGCGGGCGACATGCCTGCTTTGTGCCGGTCGGGTGAGCCGGTGACAAGCCGGCTCTGCCCGCCTCAGAACAGCGGTGCGTTGTTTTTCGGGTCGTTGAGCAGCGCCTGGAAGCGCGGATCGCCGTGGAGCTTGGTGAAGCTGGGATCGACCCGGAAGGCCGCGACGGAGAAATTTCCGGGAGCGCGCAGCAGCCGGGTGAGCTCGGCGATGGCCTGGGCTTGTCTGAACCAACCGTGCGCCCCGCTTGGTGAAAGCACCGTCACTCATTCTTCGCGAGCCTGTCCGCGTTGCCGGCTGACCCCTTCGCGCGCCGCCTTAATCTTCTCGATTTCACGGTGACTTCATCAAGCCTTCACCCGTCTCCGGCACTCTGACCGCACCATGAAAGCCAAAGACTTTCTCGTCGTGGTGCTCGCACCGTTGCCCGTGCTGCTGATTCCGTTGGTGGGGATGATGGTCAGCAAGGAATGGAAATGGACCTGTCACGATTTCCTTTTCGCTTGGGTGATTCTCGCCGCCACAACGTTCGTCTACCGGCTGCTGGCCACGAGGAAGTCGGCCAATCTCACCTACCGGCTGGGCGCCGGCCTGGCAGTTGCGGCCGGTTTTCTCATAACTTGGATTAGCGCCGCCGTCCAGATCATCGGCGACGACAACCCCGGCAACATCCTTTATCTCGGCGTCATCCTGACCGGCCTGATCGGAGCGGGCCTTGCGCGCTTCAAACCTGCGGGCATGGCGAAGGCGGCGTTCGCGACGGCCGCCGCCACGCTCCTGGTGCCCGTGATCGCAGTCCTCGCCTGGCTTTCCGACTTCAGCCCAGGCGTGGCGAAGGTTTTCCTGCTGAATTTCTTTTTTGTCCTGATGTTTGCCGGCTCGGGTTGGCTGTTCCGGCACGCCGCAGGCAGATCAAACGGAGCCGGCATCGCCGCGACGACTTGAGGAGCGATTCATCGCGCCGGCCGGGGTCATGCTGGGCTTGGGGTTATTTCCCTTGCCGCTTGGCGGCGATGGCACGCAGCTCCTTCGCCGTCAGCAAATCCTTCTCCCGACCCATCGTCTCCTTGGCCTTGATTAGATCCTCCAGCGAAATTACCCGGTAGCGTCGGCCATCTACCTCCAATTCCTCCGCCTTGTCCTTCAAACGCACGAAATCCCCCACTCCCAACACTGAGGTGATAATGTCAATCACTCCCATGTCGGTTTGCAGATAGAGATTGTTCAATGTCTGCCCGGCCGGCGGATGCGTCAGGAAGGAGAGCCTCTGCGGAGTCATCCGGTGCCGGGGATTCCAATCGCCCAAGGCCTGCCGCAATCGGGCCACATTTTCCTCGGTCAGGACCGCACAGATATCAACATCCCGGGTGAGATAGGCCGAACCGTGCGTGATGGCCGCGAAGCCTCCCACAATCACGAAATCCAATTCGGCGTCAGAGAGTCGCTGCAGCAGTTGGCTGAAGTTTTGCATCCCTTGCCTTTCCCGCCGCCTCAAGTTTCAAAGCCAGTTCCAGTGCGCCATTATGCTGGGCCCATCGTTCTTTCACCGGCAAAGCCAGATTCAAATCCAGCAAGTCGAGGTCGATCCCGACACGGCGGGCTTCCTCGAGGACTTGGGCTGGATTCTCCATGGACCGGAGTATTGGCATTTTCAGACACACGGCAAAGCCTGATTTTCCGGACATGCCAATGCCGCCCCATGCTTCGCTCCTTCGTGTTTTCAGTTCTGTCTTCCCTGCACCTTCGCGACTTTGCGTGAGGCCCATTCCGTTTCTATCCCTCCGCTCCTCCGCGCTTCCGCGATCTCTTCTTTCACTCAGCCCACCAGATACGCCACCCACAAGCCGGCGACAACGAGCGCGTAAGTTCCAATGAGCCCCAGCATCAACAGCGGTGCCACCCGCCGGTCGAACTCAGCGACCGTTTCACGCGGACAATCGCGCAGGAACACCACATACGCCACGCCCGCCAAAAATATTCCGGCGATGACATCGGCGACGTAGTGTTGCTTGGTGAACAGTGTCGAGAGAGCGATGAGCACGGCCCAGAAGCCGGCGGCGCGGCCCACGCCGCGATGCGCGCGCCAGAGGGACAATGCCGCCACGAACGGAGTCGCCACGTGGAGGGAAGGAAAGCAGTTGCGCGGTGCGTCGGCTTCGTAGACGCCTCGCAAGAACCACGCGAAAAAACCTGTCCCGAGTTCTCCCATTGGCCGCGGGAGCGTGGTCGGATAAATCAGAAAGCAGGCATACCCGGCAATCCACACCAGCAGCCAGGCGAGGAAGGTGCGGCGAATCAATTCTTCCTGACGGATCACCAGCATCGGCAGGAACGGGACGGCCAAGTAGGAGAGATAGATCACCGCCCAAGCGGGCTGCACGGGAATCACGCGGTCTAGGGCCAGCTCGGGCATGTGCAGCAGGTGGCTGCGCGTCACCACGCCGATGACGAGATAACCGGGCACAAGTAGCATGAGCGTGACCGCCGGCACGACCACGCGGGCAGTCAGCGGATAGGGTCGGGTCAGCATCTCCACGACCATGCTCCAACGGGAGCGGCTTGCCTCGGGTGCTCTCAAATCAACCCTCCCAAGGGCGGCGCAGTTCTTCGAAACCGCGGTGGCGAGAAACCGCGGGGCAAGATTTTGGGGCGCCAAATTATCGCGGAAGGTTGCACGGCTCCGAATTTCCATGACGGATAACCGAACGGGCCTCTCTCAAGGTCGAACTCCGCCACCGCGTGCCCGGTCGAGTGATTCGCCCCAAGCAGCGCAGCCCGCCCCATGCTTCGCTTGCTTCGTGTAAATTTCCCACTTCCGGCCCCGTCCCTCCGCGATCTCCGCTTCCCTCGCCACCGACTCGGCCAACGATGGTTTGCATGCTGACGAAAGATGGAGTTACTTGCCGGGACATTCCTCGCATTTGGTTGAATAAAATGGGCGTCAGCGACGTCTCACCGGCAAGCAATCTCCTCCCAGCCATGAAAACCATTCTCTGCACTTTCCTGAGTCTTTCCTGCATGGTCTCAGTCGGCATCGCCACCGAGACAACCGTCACCCCTGACCGCCTGGCCCAGGATCAGATCGAAACTCTGGTGAGTCCCATCGCGCTTTATCCCGATGCCTTGGTGGCATTGATTCTACCCGCCTCCACCCGGCCCTCCGACCTCGTCCTCGCCGCGCGCTTTCTGCAACGCGGGGGATCTCCCGAGGCGGTCGCCGCGGAAACTTGGGAGGACAGCGTCAAAGCCCTCATTCGTTATCCCGAAGTGGTTACCTACCTCGATGAAAACCTTGCCTGGACCCAGACGCTGGGGGATGCCTTCCTCGCCCAACGCGCTGATGTGATGGACGCGATCCAAACCGTGCGCGCCCGTGCCCGGGCCAGTGGCTTGCTGACCGACACGGCGGAGCAGCAGGTGCTCGTTGAGGGCGGAGAGATCTGCATCGTGCCAGCCCGTGCAAGCGTGATCTATGTGCCCCGCTACGATCCTGAGATTCTCTATGTCACCTATCCGCGGTCCTATTATCCCGGACCCTTCATTTCTTTCGGCCTTGGTTACAGCATTGGCGCGTGGCTGAGCTACGACTGCGACTGGCGCCAGCGTCGCGTGTGCATCATTCACCGCTCCCCGGGCTGGTATGCCAATTACAACTGGCGCGCGCGGCCCGACTATCGGCACTCCGCCGGTCTGACTTGGCGTGACTGGACCCCGGCGCACCAGCACTCCCGTAGTTTTGACCATCGTTCCCGCGCCACCTCCAATCCCACGCTCCGCCCGAACCGCAGTTGGGATTCTCAAGGCCACGCGCGCTCAGAAACACAGGAACAGAACCGGAATCACCGCAATGACCGACCGCAGGGGATCCAAGATGGACGTATCACCTCACGGCCGGATGTGACCAGCAACACTCCCCCGCCATGGTCGACATCCGGAGCTACGACCAACCAGCACCACACCACCTCAAATGGCGCGACCTCTTCGGCCGTAACTGCACCCGCCACGTCCGGCCTTGCGCCCCCGGCCACTCAGCGCCAATCGCCCGGAACCAATCCGCGATCCACCGGCAATGACTCTCCACGCGGGCAACATCCGGATGATGCCAACCGGTCCGGAATAGGCCGTGGCGACCGCACGTCCGCCACCACGCCGACATCCCGTGTGCAGCCCCCATCCTCACCTGTGGTGCGCCATACCGAAACATCCTCCGCAACGTCCCGATCCGAGCCTGCGAAAAACAAAGCCGACCGCTCGCAAAAGTCAGGCGACCGCGACCATCAATCGGATTTGCCGTAGTCCAATTATCTTGGTCTTGGCGGACTCGGCGGGAATCCAACACAGTCAATCCGCGGTTGGTTTCTTAGCCCTTTGGTTCCTTGGGGGCCCCGTCTCTGCGCCTTTGCCGCGGGATTGTTTGCCGGGCGATCCTCAGCCGGCTCTGCTGGCCAGCAGAGCGCGACTGCTCCCGGGGCGACGAGCATGCCGCAACCGGGTGCCCGGACAAACACCGGAACCGTAGCAACGGGCAGCGGTGTGCGGCTGGCGTGAGATCAACTCCGTTTCCATTCTTCCGCTCCTCGGCGACCTCTTCGCGAGGCCACCGCCTACGTTATGTCAGGCGCATTTCTCCCTGTCGGCCGCGGCTTGCATCCCGCGGGCAGTTCATTTGTGTGCATAGTCCCGATGACCCAATCGACTCCGACAAAGCAAAGCGTGGATTCCGTCCTGATGAAGGAAGCCATCGGCTTTGCCACATTCCTCATCATCGTCTGGGTGGTTGAGCTCGCCAAAGTGCCGCACCGCTTTTTCGGCGAGCCCGACGAGATCATCTGGTTTCGGATGATTTTCCGGAGCGTGGTCATCATCGGCATCTGGATCTGGGTGCATTTCACCACGAAGCGCGTGCTGAAACGCCTGCACCACCTGGAAGAGTTTCTGCGCGTGTGCAGCTGG
>JANXWT010000070.1 GCA_025351035.1 Opitutia bacterium
CTCGACTTCATCGCCCACGAAGAGGCCGCGCTCAAGGCTGTCAACGCCCGGCTCGGCGCTGGTTCTAGCGACGTGGCCGCGAAGCTGGAATCCGTCCTCACCCACCAGAAGGAACTCGAGAAGAAACTGAAGGCCTTTGAAGCAAAAGCTTCCGCCGGCCTCGCCGAGGATCTCGCCACGACGGCTGTAACCAAGGACGGGCTCAAGTGGGTTTCCGCAGTTGTCACGGCCGATAATCAGGACGCGCTCCGTTCGCTTGGCAGCCAAGTGCTGCACAAAACCGGCGCCGGCGTGGTGCAGCTCGGCGCTCTCCTAGACGGCAAGGTCAGTCTCGTTGCCTATTGTTCACCCGAGGCGATCAAGGCCGGGCACGCCGCCGGCAAGCTCATGGGCGCACTTACGGCCAAGCTAGGCGGCAAAGGCGGCGGCAAGCCCGACTATGCCCAAGGTGGCGGCGGCGACGCCACCAAGCTGGCCGAAGCGCTGCGCATCTGACGCGTCAGACGGCGCGGTTTGCCTTTTCCTCCAACTCTGCTTTGGTGTCGGCATGATTTCCTACCAGCACCCCGACTTCACCCAGCACCCACCGCGCAATCCGCGCGTCCGCCTCGGCGGCTATGTGCATCTGCCCCGTCTGCTTGACAAAGCCCGGGCGCATCTCGCTGGCAAACTCGGCGACTACAAGTGGAACTGCGCCTTGGATCAACGCTTCACAGCCTTCAACGGCGTGGACATCGAGGCGCTGCTCACCGAGGTAAAGCTGGGGCGCAGCGACACCGAAATGTTGGCGTGGGTGACAGCAAACTCAAAGCCCCCGCGCGCGGCCTGGGAAATCGCCGCATGGTCCGAGTGGATGACCAATCTTGGCGCCGGCAACGTGGCACGGCACACCATGTTTGCCGAGGAGATCGCCAGGAATGCTCCGGACCGGGAAGATATCGGCACCTTCTTTGACCGGCTGGAACTCGACGACTTTGTCTCCTACGGCGGGAAGGGTTAGGGCATCAACCGCTCGATCTTCCACTCGTCGCCGGCTTGTCGCGCGTAGCGGAAGCGATCATGCAGCCGACTCGGGCGTCCCTGCCAGAATTCAAAGCTCTCGGGCGTGACCCGGTAGCCACCCCAGAAACCCGGCAGCGGCACTTCGCCCGCGTGGAACTTCGCCTTCATCTCAGCAAATTTTGCCTCGAGGAGTGAGCGCGTGGTCACCACGTCGCTCTGGCGCGAGGCCCACGCGCCGATCTGGCTGTCACGCGGCCGCGAGAGAAAATATTTCAGCGACTCAGCGGCGGAGATTTTCTCCGCCCGGCCCGTGACGCTGACCTGACGCTCGAGTGGCAGCCATTGGAAGAGCAGCGCAACGCGCGGATTGGCGGCGATCTCGCGGGCCTTGGCGCTCTCGTGATTCGTGTAGAAAACCAAGCCGCGCCGATCAAAGCCCTTGAGCAGGACGGTGCGCAGCGTCGGCTGACCGTCGGTGCCGACGGTGGCGAGCCCCATCGCGTTGGGTTCAAGCAAGTGCGTCTCGATCGCCTCGCGCATCCAGTGGTCGAACTGCGCAAATGGATCCGGCCGCAAGTCGGGCAGATCGAGCGAGCAGCTCGCGTAGTTTCGGCGCATTTCCTCCAAGTTCATTGGTTTGATGACACCCGAGCGGACGCCGCGTGGCAAGCGTCGCATGGTCCACGCCGCGATTGACCCGCCGAGCCGATCCCGCTTCCGTGTTGCCATGAGTTTGCCGCCGGCCGACACCGCGATGATCATGCTGCTCGCCTTCAATCCGAGCAACCAGCTTGCCGTGCGCAGAGCCGGAGCGAGTTTCGTGCCGGCATTTGTCAGTGCCGATCTGCCCATGGCCGCGGCGCGCCTCACCGCGGATTTCCCGGTGCATACGGTGCCGGTGGAATATTTTACAGCCCAGTGCGGGGACCGCACCTACCGCGTGTTCTTCACGCAAGTGCAGGTTGCCGCCACGGACGCCTTGGTCCAATTCAAAACAATTGAGCAATTGCAGCACCGGCGAGACTCCTTGGCGCCAACGCTGGCGGTCGTGCTCGGCCAAATCGACCCCTACCTCATCGAGATTCCCTATCTGCATCTCGGCGAGAACGACTACATATATAAATTCCGCGTCGAGCGTGACCGCAACCGCGATCTCTACCAACAGGACGCCGCCGCCCGTGGGCTCTACCAGAGCCGACTCTGCGAGGCGATCAAGGCCATGGCACGCACCAACGAACGCTCCGCCACCGGGCCCGCTTTGCTCGACTTCGGCGCGGTGCGCTACGTGATTCCCAGTCATTTCGGCTTCTGTCTTGGCGTCAAGAACGCGATTGAGCGTGCCTACGAAACTCTCGCCGAAAACCCCGGCCACCGTGTGTTCATGCTCAGCGAACTCATCCACAATCCGTTTGTGAACGACGACCTCTTGCGCCGAGGTCTCCGTTTCCTCCAGACCGACAAGGGCCTCCTCTACACAACCGGCGGCCAAATCGCCCAAGCCTACAGCATCGAACCGCTGTTGTGGGATTCGCTTACGTCGGACGACATCGTGATTATCCCGGCGTTTGGCGCCACCGACGACGACAAGCGCCGCCTCGTGCGCAAAGGCATCCGCGTCGCCCAATACGACGCCACCTGCATGCTCGTGGAAAAAGTCTGGAAGGCCGCACGCACGTTCGGCCGCGAAGGCTACACCGTCGTGATCCACGGCAAGAGTGAACACGAGGAGACGAAGGCCACCTTCTCCAACACCCGCCGGCACGCCCGCGCCATCATTGTGCGCAACCTCGCCGAGGCCCGCCTGCTCGGCGACTATGTGCTGCACCCGACCGAGGCGGGCCGCCACGCCCTGCTGGAAAGATTCGCCGGACTGCACACGCCGGGTTTCGATCCCACGTTCCACCTCGACCGCATCGCCGTGGTGAATCAGACCACGTTGTTGATGAACGAGACCGCGGCCATCATCGACCATTTCCAGTCCGTCTTCGTTGAGAAATACGGCGCGACCGAGGGACCGCCCCACGTTGGCGGTGCCGGCAAGAAGGATACGCTTTGCTACGCCACCCAGGTCAACCAGGACGCGCTGCGCCGGGCGCTCGAGTTGCCGCTGGATGCTGCGTTCATCATTGGCGGCAAGAACAGCTCTAACACCTACCAGCTCTACCGTCTATGCGCGCGGCAACTTGGTCAGCGCGCGTTCTTCATTCAATCCGAGGCTAACATCATCTCCCGCGAGGCAATCCAGCATTACGAGTTTCCCGCGGCGGGTCACGGCACTGCCGGGCACATCGAAACCCAGCCCCTGTGGTCCGCTGACTCGGCACCGAAATCCGTGTTGCTCACCGGCGGGGCCTCCTGTCCCGACGGCCTGATCCAACAGGTCATCGCGCGAATCAACTCGCTGTTCCCCGCCGACCAGTTGCGCAGCGTTGATGCCGTGTGGGCCGACTTGCTCCAACAGGAATGAGCGGCGGCTTCGCGC
>JANXWT010000077.1 GCA_025351035.1 Opitutia bacterium
GGCAAACCTCGGCAAAGAGAAGAGCGGTCAAAGAGGTCGTCTCAGCTGGTTTCAAATGCGGCGACGTTGAGCACCGTGAACGCGCCCCAGTGATTGTGATAGATGAACGTGGAAAAAAAATGGTCGTTCGGCGATTTCACGAGACCAAACCACAGTCCCTTTGCGCCGACGAGTTTCTGCAACGTGCCGAAGATCGCGAGCGCGACGCCGTTCGTGGCGAAGACCAACAGCAGTGTCCGCAGGATGCGGCGGTTGTTGAGCACGAGGTAGAGATTGAAAGCGCCGATGACGATGGTGTTGAACTGCCAGAGCTCACGCAGGGTCAGACTGGGTCGGGCAGAGCTCGGCAGCCAGGCGTAGGGTGGGGTCGCGATCGCAAAGTAAGGCTCGCCGTCGCGGAGCAACTGGCGGAAGGACGGGTTGAAACAACTGGCACCGACAAAAATATTGAAAAGCAACAGCGGCCAGAGGGGGCGGATGAGCGGCAGCGGCGCGGTGTGCTGACGGCGGGACACCGCGGTCAGCGCGATGATGAAGAGGAACAGACCGACCGTGCCCCAGCCGAGCAGAACGTTCCGCACCCACGGGGTTTGTCCACCGAAGGCCCACGCGGTGAACACGGACAGCACTCCGAAATGGATGGCGACGGTCTGCTCGATCCCCGTGGTAATCCGGGATTGTCTGCGCGTTGGTTCGCCATCCGCGGTGATGTGGCGGGCGGCGAGGGGAGTGGAATCAGGAACGGGCATTGCTCAACTGAAGGTAGAAGGCATGGAGCGTGCGGGCGGCTCCTTCCCATGAGAAATCGCGGGCGGCCCACTTGCGGCCGGCCACACCCATTGCAAGAAGGTCGTTGGCGGGCTGGTCGAGCGCGGATTGCAAGGCGGCCGCGTAGTCGGCCCACGGCACGCACCAGCCGGCCCGGTGACCGGCAAGTTCGCGCCATGGGGTCGTGTCGGTGACGAGAGCAGGCATGCCGGCGGCGAGGGCTTCGGCGATGACGAGGCCGAAATTCTCGGAATGCGAAGGCAGCAAGAACAGCGAAGCCAGACCATAGGGCGGCGGATGGCCGGCTCCGGCGAACACCGCGATGGACTCGCCAGCCCCGGTGGTGGCGATCCACTGGTTGATCTCGGCGACGGTGTAGTCTTCCTCGACGCCGGCGATCAAGAGCAGCCAGTCGCCGCGCGGAGCGGCGGCCCACAGGGCGACGAGTTCGCGCAGGCGTTTCTTGCGGTGGAAGCGCGAATAGAAAAGCGCGACGCGCCGGCCGGCGAGCGCCGGGGCAATCTCGAGCCACGCGAGGCGCTGGTGGGCCAGCTCAGCGAAGTCGGGGATGGGCACGCCGTTTGGGGCGACGCAAACGGGTTGAGTAAAACCTCGCCGGCGGATGTCGTCGGCTTCGTCGGCGCTGGTGGCGTGCCAGCCGGCGGCGTCGCGAAAGGCACCGGGGTGGACAAAGAGCTCCGCGAGCTGCTTGCGCCAGCGACGGTGATCGTAGGCCCAACCGCTGAGCATGCCGCGCGGCGAGATAACGAGCGGTGCGCCGGTGCGCTGCGCGGCGGCGCGGGCATAACGCAGCGGCAGGAGCCAGAGTGCGTGGTTGTGCACGAGGTCGTAGTCCGTCGTGGCGAGATGCCGGCTCAGCTCCGGCGAGCGGCAAAGCCAGCGCGGGGTGACGCGGGGGAAAATCTTTACGGAGGCGTCGTCATCACCGCGGACCGGAGATTGCCCGGCCTCGATGGTCGCGAGGAGATCGACCCGGACATCAGCAGAGACGAGGTGATTGGCGAGGGCGCGAACGGATTTTGACGGGCCACCGTGCCGATCTTCGAGACTGGGCACTAGGTGGCAAACGCGCATCAGATGAGCAGAGGGACTCAGGAAGGCAGGGGTCGGTCCCTAATTGGGCGGCAGGGCTGGCCGACGCAAATTTTTCGCGGCGGCAGATCTTTGACAACGACTGAGCGGGCTCCGACGACGCAGAGTTCGCCGATGGTTACGCCGGGGCCGACGAAGACATCGGCGCCGAGCCAGACGTTGGGGCCGATGGTGATGGGTGCGGTGACGAGTGGCATGGCCCAGCGGGTGAAGTCATGCGTGCCGGCGCAGAGGTGGCAGTGTTGCGAGAGGTTCGCCCCGAATTCGAGGCGGATGGGGCCGAGGTTGTAGAGGTTGACGAACGGGCCGATCATGCTGCGCGGGGCGAGCGAGAGTCGCCAAGGATACATGACGCGCACGGTGGGGAAAATCACGACTTCGCCGGGTGCCGTGATGTCGGCACCGAAGAGTCGCAGCAGCCGGGCACGAAAACCGTGCAGTGGGCGCGGGCTCCAGCGAAACAGCGTGGATTGCACGCCGAGCCAGAGCCAGCGGCGGAGCACTTCCCGCTTTGGGTCTGGCGTGACGCAGTTGCGTCCGAGGTAGGGGGCGTCGGGATTCACGGGCTCGTGAGTCGGAGGCATAGGCGAAGGCGGGGTTAATGATGGGCGAGACCGGCGAAGTCGGCGAGGAGGGCTTCGGCGAAGACGGGATAATCGAAGCGGCGCGCCTCTTCCTTGGCGGCGCCGGCCAGACGTTCGCGCAGGGCGACATCGCGAATGAGGCGTTCGAGCGATGTCGCCAATTGGGCGGCAGCATCGGGCGAGCGGTGGTCAAAGACAAGACCGTTCTGCTCGTGGCGCACGAAGTCGGAGAAGCATTCGAGTTTTGACACGACCGGCACGGCACCGGCCGCCATGGCTTCGGCGACGGCGACACCGAAGGTCTCGCCCTTCTCAGCCAGACTGGGGTAACAAAAGATATTTATCCTCCGATAGAAGCCGGCGAGCACGCGCTCGTTGAACTGCGGGTCGATGATGTTAAAACGGTCGCTGCGGAGATACGCCGAGAGCTGGTTGTTCAGCCGGCCGCGAAATGCGCTGCCGGAGCCGCCGCGCGCAATGTCCGCCGGACCGCACAACACCAAACGCCATGGGGGCAGCCCGGCGGACTGGCTGACGAGACGCAACGCGTCAGCGAGCAGCAGAAGACCTTTCTCCTCGTGGAGGCGGCCGACGAAGCCGAGCGTGATTTCGCCCGGGCTGAGGGCGGGCAGTTGCGGGTGCTGGGCAACGGCTTCCTGACGGAGCACCTGCCAGTTGATCGGATAGCCCGTGATGCGGATGGCGGGGGCGAGTCGGGGATTTTCGGCGACGAGTTTGTCGCGCACCAAGCTGCTCGGGGCGAGCACGCGCGCGAGGTGGTTGTAGCGCTTGTATTGGCCTTTCGGCATGCGGCCGGCCATCACGACGACCTTGCCGGCCTTGGGGCGAAACCGGCCCAGCCACATGGGCAACGCCACGGCGTTGACGACGACAATATCGGCGGGCGGGAGGTTGCGGTAGACGCGCCAGCTCCAGACGAGGTCAGCGAGGAGGTTCGCCCACAACTCGCGGTTGTGATCGTAGCCGCGAAGCCGGAGGTAGCGGACGCCGTTCTGCTCTTCGCTGGCGGGAAATCCGCGCCAGTGGCGGGAGACGTTCGTGACCGCATGGCCGCGCGCGGCGAATTCCTGCCCGAGCTGATACCAAGATTTCTCCGTCGAGCCGCCGCTGACGGGCGGCACGGGCAGGAAGAAGCCGTTGACGATGGTGATGCGCATGGATCAGCGGCCGGGGAAACTTGCGAGGGCCTGCAGCAGGCCGGCCGTAGTCTGTTCGTAGGTGTAGCCACGGATGATGGCGGTGACGTTGGCGCGGAGGCGACTCATTTCCCCAGACGAGGTTTGCAAAGCCGCGTGCAGCGTGGCCGCGAGAGCGGCGGACTCATCGGCGGGAAACACCCAGCCGGTTTCGCCAGCGCGGACGAGATCCTGCTGGCAGCCGACAAGGTCCGAGACGAGGCAGGGCACGCCGAGGTGCATCGCCTCATTCACGGCGAGGCCCCAAGTCTCGTAGCAACCGCGCGAGGGCAGCGCAAAAATATCCGCGAGCAGATAACACGCGGGCATCTCGCTTTGATTGGCGAAGGGCAAAAAGCGGACGAGTGCGTCGGGCCGGGTGTTCGCGAGTGCGATGAGCCCGGCGCGCGCCGGACCGTCGCCAACAAAGACCAGCGCGTCGTTGGTCGAAGCGACTGCGAGAAAAGCGCGCAGCAATTCGGCAGGTTGTTTACGCGCCAGAAATTTGCCGGCGAAGAGCACGACGCGCTTGCCGATCAGGCCGAGTTGGGTGCGGAGCGTGGCGGCAGCTAGTTGTGCGGCGGGATCGGCCGGATTGAAATGCTCATGATTCACCGAATGCGGAGCGAAGAAGATCCGCGAATCCGGCACGCCCAGCGCACGGAAATAGGCGCGATTGGCCGCACCCACGCAGGTGAGGGCGGCGAACTGGTGGAAGAGAAACCGCAGCACGAGGCGAACGGGCCACGCGGGCAAGCCGCGGCCAAGCAGATGGGAGTCTCCGCGGAGCAACAGCGGCACGCGGTGCCAGCGCGCCCACCACAGCGCCCGTTGGTGCGAGAGCCAGTTGTAGCCGAAGAGCAACACGGCGGTGGGCTGCCACGCCGCGAGGCGGGCCGTAAGGGCGGGATTGTCGAGTCCGCAGAAATGCTGCGTGCCCGGATCACGGGAGACGTTGGGCACAAACTCGGATTCGTAGCCGCCGAGCAGATCGACATCCCATTTGAACGCGGTGCCGAATTGTGGGTCGCGCTGCTCGGTGACACCGAACTCCCAGAGGTAGAAGACGCGAAACTCCAGGGTGGTGTGCGCCTGCAGCTAGCGAAACCACGGGCTGTAATATTGCACCGGGTGGGAGAGCACGATGGCCAGCCGGGTTGGCAGGCAGTTAACGGATGAGCTGGCAGACGGGGTTAACAAGTGCGACGGACGCAGTCGAGCGGCGGCGTTATCCCGCGAAGCTGCGGATGAAAAGAGGGACGCCAAGCATGGCGACGCACGCTTGGAAGAGAGACGTGAGCCAGATACTCATCGTTAGTTCCACTTGAAAACTCCAAGCCATCATCATGACGAGGAGGAGGCCACCATAGGAGAGCGTAGGACTGTTCGTGGCCCAGCCACTGAGTTTCTTCA
>JANXWT010000089.1 GCA_025351035.1 Opitutia bacterium
GCTCCGTGATCAACATCACCGAAGTTCTCGCCGCAGGCGAGGGCGACGCCTTCAAGGTCGGCACCCCGTTCCTCGCCGGTGCCTCTGTCACCGCCAAGGTGCTCGAGAACAAGCGTGGCAAAAAGGTCATCGTTTTCAAAAAGAAGAAGCGCAAGGGCATGGAGCGCAAACGCGGCCATCGCCAGGAACTTTCCGTGATCAAGATCGAATCCATCACCGCTTAAGGAACCACTGCCATGGCACATAAAACAGGTCAGAAATCATCCAGCAACGGCCGCGACAGCCACTCAAAGCGCCTCGGCGTAAAGCTCTATGGCGGCCAGAAGGTCATCGCCGGCAACATCATCATCCGTCAGCGCGGCTCCAAGACCCACGCCGGCAAAAACGTCGGCACCGGTCGCGATTGGACGCTCTTCGCGCTCAAAGACGGCGTGCTGAAGTTCGACAAGGCCCACCGCAGCGTCGCCGTTGTCACTGCCTGATCTCCCCTCAGTCCAACTTTCCAAGGCGCACCCGCAACGGTGCGCCTTTTTGTTTGGCGCAGCCAAACAATCGCGTCGTAGCGCACCGCGCGAAGACGGATGCGCCCCACTCGCGCTTGCCCTGCCGCAGCTCACTCGCTTTCCTCCCGTCCGTGTCCGACCGTCTGCACGAACTCCAACGCCAGCGCGCCCTCGCCCAAGAGCAACTCGCCTGGCTGGACCGCGAGATCGCCGCCGAGAAAGCGAAATCCGGCGCAGCGCACGCCGCGACTCACTCCGCCACTCCCGCACCGGCCGCTGAGCCCACGCCCGCCGCGATGGCCGCTGCCGCGCAACGCGCCACGACGCAGCTCGAGTCCGCGCTCCCCGCCGACGCCGAGAAAATCCTCGCCGAATACGCCTCCGAACCCAGCTCGATCAAAAGCGACGTCAAGAAGGGCTGCTTCCTCTACTTCTTCCTCGCGATGATCGTCCTCATCGTCGCCGTGGTCGCCCTCTATTTTCACTCACGTGGCAAGTAGAATTCAGATTAACCACTGAGGCACAGAGACACGAAGAAAGGGCGAGCGAACAACTAGCTCTCGGCGTCTTCGTGTCTTTGTGGTCTATCTTCTTCAGACACTAACCCGCACGCCACCCGCATTCCACGACGCCCACACGGCTTCGGTGAAGCGCATGTATTCCACGCCGGTGGCAAAGTTTGTCAGCGTCACCGACTTTTTGTCACGGATGCTGTCGATGAAGTCGGCCTCGACGCGCCACGCGCCGCGTTTCTCGGGCGCGATCGGCACGAGCTTCTCCGCTGCACCCAGCTCGGCGAACCACAGCTCGCCCTTGGCCAAATCCACCCTCACGCCGGCCTTGCTGCCGTTCAGGCGAATCTCGCTGCGCGGCGCGCTCGACTCGACTCCGCTGAAGTGCGCCCGCAGCCGCGCGCCGTCGGCGAGCGCGGAGCCCGGCGATGCGGCGTAGCGTCCGACAATCGTCAGTGTCTCCGGAATCTTCACCGGTTTCATCTGCCCGGTTTCGTCGCGGCGCTCGGGCGTGAAAATCGCCGCGTCGGCTTGCACCCACTCCGGTTGCCGGTCGAACCAGCGCAGGGCGATCTCGTAGAAAATTCCCATGAACATCGTGTTCTTGCCGCTGAGCTCGTGGTCGAAACGGAAATTCATCGGCGTCGCCGCCGAGGCTGCCGCAGCATTCGTGTTCGTCAGGAAAATCTCTCGCACTTCGCCGAGCGCACCGCTGGCGATCAGGTCCATCACCGTGGGGTCGAACGCGAGCGACAATGGCGACGGCACGATCTGCGCGACGAGTTGCGGATGTTTCTGCGACTCCGTGAGCATCGCCTGCGCTTCCGGGAGATCGCACGCCATGCGTGCCTCGGTCAGCACATGCTTGCCAGCGCGGAGCACCGCGATGCTCAACTCCGCGTGTAGATTCGGCCAAGTGCCGATGCACACAGCGTCGATGTCGGGCGCCTCGATGATCTCCAGCGCGCTCGCCGCCACGCGGGGAATGCGCAGTGCGGCCGCGACGCGCTGCGCCGACTCGCGCGTGCGGTTGGCGACGGCCACGACTTCGACTCCTTCTATCGCCTGAAAACCCGGAATATGTTTCGTGCGGGTGTTGCCGCCCGCTCCGATCACGCCGATGCGAATCGTCCGGCTCATTTCTTGGCGCGCTTCTGTTTCGTCTGGAGCGCCACCGACGCCGCGACGATTTTCCCGTAGATCGCGGCCAACTGCTCCGGCTCGTGCGGGCCCATGTTCGCTTTCTGCACGTTGCGCATGATCTCAGCCGAGCGGGACGGCGAATAGCTCGCGAGTTTTCGCGGGGCTTTCCACTCGCCGATCTTGCCGACGGTCGCGAGCCGCTGGTTCAGCAGTGCGACGATCCGCCGGTCGAGGCCGTCAATCTTGGTGCGCAGTCTCTTGAGCTCGCTCATTGGAAACCGGCTCCGGTGCCGTGGGGGCAATGGTCATCTGCTGCGCCTCGGTGTCGTCGAGCCCCATGTCGGCATCATTCGCCGACCGCGGCATGTTCGCCGATTGCAGCCACGAATCGATCTGGCGGGGCGAGAGCACGTCCGACGACGGCAACTCGTCCAGCGACCTGATCCCCACAAATTCCAGGAAGGCGTCGGTCGTGCCGTATTGGATCGGCCGGCCGGGCAGGTCCGCGCGGCCGACCACATAGGCAAGGTCGCGCTCGAGCAATTTGTTCAAACCCGCTTCGGCCGATACGCCGCGAATTCGTTCGATCTCGGCGCGCGTCACCGGCTGCCGGTAGGCAATCACGGCGAGGGTCTCGAGTGCCGAAGGACTCAGACGCACGGGCGGCGGGTCGTTGCGCAGCAGACGCACCCATCTGGCGTAGCGCGGATGCGTGGCCAGACGCCAGCCATTGTGACCCTCGAGAAGCACGATCTCGCTGTCCGCTGCCAGCATCGCGAGCGAGATGGCGTCCATCGCCTCGCGGATTTGGGTGGTTGTGACAAGCGACGGCACGTCGCAGTAATATTCGTCGTCTTCCACGGCGGGCAAGCTCGCCTCACTGGCGTCAACTGCGTCAGCGGGCGCATCGTCGACCACAGGTGCACCGTATTCGGACGTCGGCGCGACGGTCTCATCCGTGAACGGCAGACTCGTCGCTTGTTCGTGAAAACGGGCGATCGCGGTCTGGATATCTTTCACCGAAAGCGGGCCGTTCGAGGCGAACAGCATCACTTTCAACACTCGCTGAAGATCAAAGGCCATGCTCAGGTGGAGTGATGCGGCGAAGCCCCAGTCGCGCAATCCTGAAAATCTCTGAGTTGTTACTCGGTGCCGGCACTCGCAATCGCGATATTCAGGCTAGCCGCCGCTGTCGTCGCCCGCTACCAATGGCCCCATGACTTGGAACCGCTTCAAAACCCTTTACTACACCAACCCCAAGCTCGGCCTGTCACTCGACATCAGTCGCATCCCTTTCCCCGCCGACTACCTCGAGTCGATGGAACCTAAGCTCCGGGAGGCCTTCGCGGCCATGGACTCCCTCGAGCGAGGCGCCATCGCCAACCCCGATGAGAACCGCATGGTCGGCCACTACTGGCTGCGCGCTCCGCAGCTCGCGCCGACCAAGGAACTCTCCGACGCAGTCTCATCCACGCTCGCGAAAATCCACGACTTCACCGCGAAGGTGCACCAGGGCGAAATCACCGGACCCGCGGGCAAGTTCCGCGAACTCCTCGTCATCGGCATCGGCGGCTCC
>JANXWT010000102.1 GCA_025351035.1 Opitutia bacterium
TTATCGGCGATCATAGTAATTTCATATTCCTTGCGATCAAACTTGGCATCTACGCCTTTGAAATCGTAACGACTAATTATCACTTTACTAGCTTGATCGACCGCGTTACGCTGGCCTTACTCCTGCACCGCGGAGCGTCCCTGCCCGATTTGCCAGCCGTCTTTGCGGAAGTCCGTTCCGCACTGGACGAAGGCGTGTCCCTGCCTTTTCAACCCAAACAGCCATGAAATTTCCCGATCCCCATCTGCTTGTTCAGGAAGCCGGTCTGCCTGATGATTCCCTGCTCGGCAGCGTGCTGGTTTCCGAGCTGCATCGTCTCCATCATTCACCACGGCTCGGACTGCGCCACGCGCTCGCCGCGGACGAGACCGGGCCGTTTGAAAGCGCGCTGCGCCGCGACAAGGCGCAACGCGGCGGCGCGGTGATCGCCGAATACAAGCGCGCTTCGCCGAGTCTGGGGCCGTTTGCCGCCGGCGTGCCGCTCGAGACGCAACTGGAGTCCTACGAAATCGGCGGGGCCGCCTGCTTCTCGGTCCTGGCCGAAACTGCGCACTTCCAAGGCGGAGCCGCGCAAGTGCGCCGGGCCGTCCGCTTCAATGTGCCGGTGCTCTACAAGGGATTTGTCATCGCGGAATCGCAGCTCGCGGAGGCGGCGCAGAGCGGCGCTCATGCCGTGCTGCTCATCGCCCGCGTGCTGCGGGACCACACGGCGTTTTTCGCCCGCGAGGCCCGGGCCCGCGGACTCGAACCGCTGGTGGAATTGCACGACGACGACGAGGCGCCCTTCGCGCAGGAGGCGCGGGCCCGGCTGGTCGGGCTCAACGCGAGGGATCTCGCCACCTTTGAAATGAAGACTGCTCCGCTCGCGCATCTCCGGCCGTTGTTCCCCGACGCTGTGCTGATCCGGGAGAGCGGACTCGCCACGCCGGCGGACGCAAGGGCCGCGTTCGCCGCCGGCTTTGACGCCGTGCTGATCGGCGAGGCACTGATGCGCAGCGCGTCGCCGCAGTTTTTCCTGCGGGAGATTTTTGCGGAGGAAGTCCGATGAACGTCGCGCCGTCCACCGAATTTGTCCTGCCTGCCCGGTTCGGTCGCGCCGGGCTGGGTGGCTGCTACGCTCCCGAGACGCTGATGACTCCGCTGCTGGAACTGGAGGCGGCGTTCCGCGCTGCGCTGGCCGATCCGGTCTTTCAGGATGAATTGTCCCGGGAGCTGCGGGATTTTGTCGGCCGGCCCACGCCGCTGATGCCGGCCCCGCGGCTGGCGGCGGCGGCGGGTCTGCGCGCGGTGTTCCTCAAACGCGAGGATTTGGCGCACACCGGGGCGCACAAGATCAACAACGCGCTCGGCCAAGTGCTGCTCGCACGCCGGATGGGCAAAAAGGAAATCATCGCTGAGACCGGAGCCGGCCAGCATGGCGTCGCCACGGCGGCGGCGTGCGCCCGACTGGGGCTGGACTGCACCGTCTACATGGGCGGAGCGGACATGGCGCGGCAGGCGCCGAATGTGGCGCGCATGAAATTGCTGGGAGCGGCGGTGGTCGCCGTGCCGGCGGGCCAGGGGACGTTGAAGGAGGCGGTCAACGAAGCGCTCCGCGCTTGGGCCGGTCGCTGTGACCGCGCGCATTATGTGCTCGGTTCGGCGCTCGGGCCGCATCCGTATCCGACGATCGTGCGCACTTTCCAACAGATCATCGGCGAAGAAGCGCGCCGCCAAATTCTGGAGACCACCGGGGCGTTGCCGGATGTCGTGGTGGCTTGCGCGGGCGGTGGCAGCAACGGGCTGGGCCTGATGATTCCATTTCTGCGGGATGCGGTGCGACTGATCGCGGTGGAAGCGGGCGGGCACGGGCGGGCCTTGGGTGAACATGCCGCCCGTTTCGACGGCGGCCGCCTCGGCGTGCTCCACGGCTGCAAGACTCTCGTGCTGCAGGACACTCACGGCCATACTGCCGCGACCGCCAGCGTGAGTGCCGGGCTTGACTATCCGGCCTTAGGCCCCGAATTGGCTGCCCTCATGCTGGACGGCAAAGTGACGGCGTGGCGCGCCACCGACGAGGAAGCGCTCGCGGCCGCACAGCTGTTGAGTCGTTGCGAAGGAGTTCTACCAGCACTGGAATGCAGTCATGCGCTGGCCGTGCTGCCCCGGCTGGCCCGCGAAGGCGCGCCGTGCGTGCTGCTCGGGCTGAGCGGCCGGGGCGACAAGGACCTCGCAACCTTTCAGCAAATGGGAGGGGCGACATGAAACCCGTGCTCCCGTTTCTCATGGCGGGCGATCCGGCGTTGGAAAAACTGCCCGGTTGGCTGGCCGAAGCGCGCGGCCTCGGGCTCGACACCATCGAGGTGGGCCTGCCCCACAGCGATCCCATCGCCGACGGACCCGTGCTGCAGGCGGCGGCGCAACGGGCCATTACCGCCGGCGCGACGCCCCGCCGCGTCCTCGAATGCCTCGCGCGCTGTCCCGACAGCCCGGACATCGTGCTGTTCACCTATCTGAATCCCCTCTGGCAATTGGGGGCCGGCGAACTGATCCGGCTGCTGCGACCCACGCCGGTCAAGAGCCTCCTGGTGGTGGATTTGCCCTTCGGCGAAGAACCGGCATGGGAGGAGCAATTGCGCGCGGCGGGCTATCCGCTGGTGCCTCTGCTGACTCCGACCACGAGTCTCGCCCGCGTGGCGCAACTATTGAACCGCAGCCGCCAAGGCGGCGCCGGTTTCGCCCAAAATTTCGTCTACCTTGTCGCGCGGCTGGGCGTGACCGGTCAGAACGGGCCGATGGATTTGGATTCCGTGCAAGTGCGCGTCGCCGCAGTGCGCGGATTGACCGACCGGCCGTTGGCCGTGGGCTTTGGCCTGAGCGCACCGGCCGCGTTGGACGCGGTGCGCGCGATGGGTGCCCGGCCCGTTGTCGGCAGCGACGTGGTGGAGCGGCTGGCCGCCGGAAAAACCTTGCGCGCCGCTTTGACGGCTGCCGGACCGCCTGAGCCCGAAAGCTGAGACTTGATTCCTCAAGACCAACCGTCCTGCGCTCCTGGGTTCAGCTGAGCTCGGGGATGATCTTGCCGGCGCCGTTCGGGCCGGAGCGGAGACGGTCGCGCGCCATCTCGTTGGCGATCTCGCGCCAAGTGATGTCCTTCACTTTGTGCCCGTCGCGACGGCGGAACATCTCGTCGATATTTTCGGTGATGATGCGCGTGACCAGGTTCTCGAGGAACGCACGGCCGGTGCCGTCCTGCGCCATCACGCGCGTGCGGAAAGCGGTGTCAACGTCGGCCTTGGCCTCGACGTAGGCGGCGATGACGCCGCCGGAGTTGACGATGAAGTCGGTGAGGCTGACGACGCCGCGGCGGTGCTGGAGAAAATATTCGCTGACGAGGTCGGCGGGATTGTTGGCCCCCTGCAGGACGAGGCGGGTGTTGATCAGCGTCGCGTTGCCCGGGTGGATGGCGTGCGGGCGCGCAGCGGGCACGAGGATGGTGCAGGGCAGCTCGAGCAGATGGTCGAGGTGCTCCCCGTCGAAGCGCTCCTTCACCGGGCCGGTGTAATTGGCGAGACCGTTCGGCTGCTGGCGGATGGCGCAAAGTCCGGCGACATCGAGGCCGTTGGGGTTGAAGAGCCCGACGTTGATGTCGGACGCGCCGACGATGCGGGCCCCGAGCGACGCCAGTTTCTCGGCAATGGGTGCGCCGACATTGCCGAAACCCTGCACGATGACGCTGGAATCCTTGATGCGAAAATCGGGGAGGTGTTGCTCGACGGCACTGGCGGCGGCAAACAGGCCGTGGGCGGTGATGCCCCACTCGTCGAGCGGGAAACCGCCCTGCGCCGGCGGCCGGCCCACGCCACCGCGGCCGTGATGCGGCGCACCGTTCAGCTTCGCGAAGACTTCGTAGATGGTCTGCATGTCGCTCTCGTTGGTGCCCATGTCGGGTCCGGGGATGTATTCCGGAATGCCCCACAGCGCCTCGGCGAACATGCCGACCAGTTTCTTCTTCGTCTCGGGCTGGCCCGCGAGCAACCGCGAGTCCATGCGCAGGCCGCTTTTCGCGCCGCCAAGCGGCAGCATGGCGGCGGCGCTCTTCAGCGTCATGGCGGCAGCGAGCCCGTAGACTTCGTCGGCCGAAATGTCGGCCACCATGCGCACCCCGCCCAGCCCGCGGCCGCGCACGAGATTGTCCACGGCCACAAAGCCCCATGTGTGGTCGTCCGCCGGATCGTAAATGCGGTAGATTTTCTGCGGCCCGAATTCATTGCCGGAGATTTTGTAGCGCTTCTCAATGTCGGCGCCTTGCGTGAGTTCGGCCTTCAGACTGCCGGGGAGCTGGAAATTCTGCATGAGGATGAGTTTTATGACAAAACGTCGGGTGACCAAGGCAAAACCCGGGCCACGGCGCAAGCACCAGAGCGTGTGTGCGCCGAATAATTCCAATCACTAACTCTGAAATCGCGCTTTCCTTTCGCGCGGTTCCGGTTGTGTTGAACCAAACGCTACTGTCATGCGCCCATTCATCTACGTGTTGTTCCTCGGTTTCGTGCTGGCCTTCATCGCTTTTCAGGCGCGCACCGGCATCTTCCGCCGAAAAAATCCCGGCGAGCCGGCCAACAAATACATGCGCCAGATGATGGAATCGCCCCAGCTCAGCGAGGACGACGCGGCAACCCTCATGCAGAAATACCCGACGGCCCACAGCAATCCGTCGGGGCTGCGCTACGTGGTGCGCGCTCCCGGCGAAGGCGCCCCGGTGCCGGCCGGCGCCGAACTGACCGTGCATTACCACGGCACGCTCCTTGCCACCGGCGCGAAATTCGACAGCTCCTACGACCGCGGCCAACCCTATGCCTTTCGCGTCGGGGCCGGCGCCGTGATCAAGGGCTGGGACGAAGCCTTCGCCACCATGCGCAAAGGCGAGAAGCGCACGCTCATCATCCCGTGGTGGCTGGCGTATGGAGAAACCGGCCGGGACAACATCCCGCCGCGCGCGACCCTCGTCTTCGAAGTCGAGCTGCTCGACTACCACTAGGCCACTCAGAGCCCCGCGAGGCCGCCATTGCTCTTGAGCCAGCGCTCGGCGTCGCGCCACGCCGGGCACACCGCCTCCACCCGCGCCCAGAAACGCGCGCTGTGATTCATCTCCCGCCGGTGCATCAGCTCGTGGTAAACGATGTAGTCGCGCACGCTCTCCGGTGCCTGGATGAGCCGCCAGTTCAGAGAAATCGTGCCACCCGCCGAGCACGAGCCCCAGCGCGAACGCTGGTTGCGCACCGTCACGTGCTTCACGTCGACGCCCGTCTCCGCCGCCAGTTCCCATGCACGCGCCGGCAGCTCGATGCGCGCCAGTCGCGCAAACCGCGCCTCCAGCACCGCGCGCAAGTCTCCCTCCAGCGACGGCACTCGAAAAACATCCGCCGCCACGCACACTGCGGGCCGTTCGCCCTCCGCCGCAATCCGGATCTCGCCCAGCTCGCCGCGCCAGAGCACCGCCGTGCCCACCGCCCACACTGTCGCCGCGCGCGGTTTGCGCGCCTGCCGCGCCCGCGCCCGCTCCAGCCAGTCGCGGTGCAACTCCACGAAGCGCCGCGCCGCGCGCTCGCTGCCGCGCACCGGGATCGTCGCCACCGCCGCGCCGTCCTTGCGCAACGTCAGCCGGTAATTGCGCGCCCGGTCGCTGCGCACGAACACCAGCGGCGGCTCCTCCGCCACGCTCTCGAAATTTTGCTGCTCATCGCTCATGGTTTTGCTGCCATGCGGTTTTCCCAGTGAGCGCGGGTCAGCTCATAACGCACGATCCGCGGTTCTGCTCCCGGTCCGGCAAGGATGAGTCCGCATTTCTCCATCACGCCCAGCGACGGCGCGAGTTCCGGATACGTCTCCGCGCCCACGCGCGTGACGCGCGAATCGGCAAATGCACGGGTGATCAGCGCCCGCACCGCCTCGCTGGCGTAACCGCGCCGCTGAAACGCCGGCAGTATCGAATAACCCACCTCCACCAGACCGCTTTCGTCTGGCGGACCCTTGTAGCCGACCATTCCAATCACAAGCGGTGCCGCGTGTCCCTCGCCCGCGCGCCGGATGGCAAAATGCAGCAGCCACTCTGCCGGCACGCCGGCGTCCAGTTTTTCTGCCCACCACGCGACTGCGCCGGCATCGTGATGTTCCGGCGGCCAACCCACGGCGACCTCCACGCCGAGCGCGCGGGCCAGCGCCGCGCCATCTCCCGGGGAAATCGCGCAGATTTCCCGCGAGGCCGTCCGCAATTCCAGTCGCTCTGTCAGCATCGGTCGCATTCTTCACGCATCGGTCTCGCCGCCGCGAATCCAAAATGCAGCGATCTCCCGCGCGGCGACTTGTAGTCTATTTTGGATTACAAGTTCACCCGAGGCGTTTGTAGAAAATCACGTTCGGCACGAGCCTCCCGTCGGGGTTCGCCGCCCAGTCGGGGATGCTGCCCGCGACCGTGTAGCCGAGCCGATCGTAGAATTTCACGGCACCGGCTGCGCCGGTGCTCGTGTCGAGAAACAGGAGTGTCCGCCCGTGCGCGCGCGCCGCCGTCTCGAGGCGCGTCATTAACTCGGAGCCGACCCCGTGCCGACGAGCGGAATGAAACACGAGCAGTTTTTGCACCTCGGCGCGGTGCCGGCTGTTGGGACGCGCAGCCAACGCAAGTTGCGCCGCGCCCGTGAGCCGTCCCGCGCCATCGAACGCGCCCAGCAGCACACGCGTGCCGTCGGAAATTTCAGCGAAAATACCTCCCCAGTAAGCTGCCGCCTCGGCGGGCGTGATCTCTGCCATGAAACCGATCGAGGCCCCGTGCGCCACTGCGTCGAGCAACAGCGCCGTCAATTCGCCGCGCCGGGTCGCCCCGGTTTCCACCGTGAAAGTTTCTATTTTCATCACGGCGGGGTTGCAGAAAACGGGCCAGTCGTCGCACTCAAATCAGCACGAGGCGCCAGTCGACCGGCCGGCCTTTCTCGACCGTCAGCCACGCGAAGCTCGCGCGCGCGCCGCGGTTCGGTCGCGAGACGCAGCCAGGATTGAGCCAGCGCACGCCGCGCACGTCGGTCTCGTCGCGCGGCACATGGGTGTGCCCGTGCAAAACAAAATTCACTCCGGCCGGCACGTCGTCCGGCGGGATGTGCGTCAGAAAAAATTTCTGCCCGGCCCGCTCCAGCGTCAGCGCTAGCGGCCAGTGTTCGTGGTCCTCGTTGTTGCCGAGCACGACGTGCAGAGGCACGCCGAGGTTCTCGAATTCCACCAGCGTCGTCCGCGCGCACACATCGCCGAGGTGCCAGATCTCGTCGGCTCCGGCCAGCCGCTGCGGGAATTTCGGTGGGTAGTGGTCGTGGGTGTCGGCGATGACGGCAATGCGCATCAAACAGTTGAGACAAATAATTCTTCCGCTGGCAAAAGCAGACTTCCAGTGGAAGCGGTTTTGACAGCGACGTGACACCGGTAAGATTCACCGCATGCCGCTGCGGGCGCTCACCATCGACTTCAACTCCTTCTTTGCCTCCGTCGAACAACAGGAGCGGCCGGAGTTGCGCGGCCAGCCCGTGGCCATCGTGCCCGTGCTCGCCGAGACGACCGGCTGCATCGCCGTGAGCATCGAGGCCAAACAGCGCGGCCTGAAACGCAATCACCGCGTCGCCGAGGCGCGGCAGATTTGTCCCGGCCTGCAAGTTGTCGAGTCGCGACCGGGCCTCTACATCGACTACCACCGCCGGCTCGTCGAAATCATCGAGTCCTGTCTCCACGTCATCAAGGTTCAGTCGATCGACGAGGTCACGTGTGCGCTGACCGGCCGCCACGCCGAGCGCGAACGCGCCGTCGCCATTGCGAAGGGAATCAAAACCCAAATTTCGCGCCTCGTCGGCCCGTGTCTGCGCAGCTCCATCGGCATCGCGCCCAACTGGCTCCTCGCGAAAGTCGCGACCGACATGCAGAAGCCCGACGGCCTCACCGTGCTTGAGGACGCCGACCTTCCCGCCAAGTTGCTCCATCTCCTGCCGAGCGAGATCGCCGGCATCGGCACCAACATCGACCGGCGTCTGCGCGAGCACGGCATCGACTCGATGACGAAACTCTACGC
>JANXWT010000155.1 GCA_025351035.1 Opitutia bacterium
CTGAACAACCGCCCAAAAACACAAAATCCCGTTCGCGTCGCGAAATTACGACCCAGAAATATGATTTTCGGCCGCCACCGTTCCGCAGCAGAAATTTTACGTCACAAAACCCGCTTTCTCAGTCCGACAGGCTGCTAGGGACGAGAGTATCTCAGGCTACGTGCGCGGATTGATCGAGAAGGAGCACCGAGCACGGGCGCACCGGGCGGCGGCGCACACTTATCAGAAGTTCCTCAAGGAGAATCAGGCAGAGCGTGCTGCGATGGAGGTTTGGGAATCGGCACCGCTCAGCGATGACGTCGAGTCACACAAGCCATGAAACGCGGAACGGTGGTCTGGGTGGACTTGAATGACGCCACGCCGCCCGAAATGGGCAAGGTGCGGCCGGGCATTGTCGTCTCCGGCACGGCGCACAACGACGTGCTCAACACGGTGGCTGTCGTGCCGACTTCCAGCGTCGCGCCGGAAATCTGGCCGCTGCGGTTGCCCGTCGGCTCCTTTGCGGGCAAGCCAAGTTACGCGGTAATTCCAAGAATCCGGCAGGTGCGCAAAGGCCGGCTGCGGGGCGTGCTCGGTGAACTGTCGGCGGAAAACCTCGCTGCGTTGGATGAGTGCCTGCTGGCTTATCTGCATTGACGCCTGAACCGGTTTCCGGGGAGCGAAAGAGTTGGTCCCTTATGCCCGGCGAAATTGCTGCGCGACTGCAGGGAGCCGGACAGTTCTCCAGTTTCAGAACTTGAAGCTCGCGCTGACTTGGAAGACGGCGGAGACGATCGCGTAGGCGATGAAGGCGACGAAGGAGAATGCGAAGAGCAACACGCCGCTCGACATGATGGTGGTGAACGACTGGAGCTGGCGGTCGAGCGCCTGCTGATAGGTGCGGGCGAGGTCGCGCAGGCTAGGCGCGAGGCTGCCCGTGCTCTCGCCGACGGCGAGACGGTCGAGCACGAGATCAGGAAAACAGCCGGTCTTTCCGAGCGACTGGGAAAGGCTTTCGCCTTCGAGCACGCGGTCGGTGGCTTCGTGAAAAGCGGTGCGCAGCGTGCGGTGCGTGATGGTGCGCTCGGTCATGCGCAGCGCCTCGGCGGTGGTGACGCCGTTCTCGAGGAGCACGGCGAGGGTCTGGCTGAAGTTATGGATGGTGGAGTTGATGAGGAACGCGCCGGAGAGCGGGAGTTTCAGCAGCCACGCATCAGTCGCGGTGCGGCCGGCCTCGGAGCGGCGCCATTGCCAGAAGAAGCCGAGGCCGAGCACGCCGGCAATGACGACGAGCACGCCGTAGTGCAGGAGGAAACCGGAGAGCCCGACAAGAATCTGGGTGGAGAGCGGGAGCTTGCCACCGAGGGATGAGAGCAGTGTTTGCAACCGCGGCAGAAGGAAGAAAATGAAAAAGAGGATCACGGCGATGGCGACGACGCAGATGAAGACGGGGTAGGCGAGCGCAGTGGTGAGTTTCTGGCGCAGCGCCTTCTGCTCGGTGAAATGCTGGATGAGGCGCAGAAGGACTTCCTTGAGGTTGCCGGTGGCTTCGCCGGCCGCGACGAGGTTGGTGGTCTGCGGATCGAAGACGGCGGGGAAAGTTTCCATCGCACGCGAGAGCGACTGGCCTTCGCCAAGGCGTTCCCAGAGTCCGGCACAGAGCGCGCGGAGGCGCTGGTCCTTAAGTCGCTGGCCGAGGAGGCGGACGGCTTCCCCGGCGGGCATGCCGCTGCCGGCGAGATCGGAAAGTGCTTGGAGAAACGGGAGACGCTCCTTCGAGGAGAGGCCGCGGCTGTCGGAGGCGACGATGGGCGCGGGAGTCGAGGCGGCGGACGAGGAAGTGGCAGACGCGGCCCGAGTCGGCGCAGAAGATTCGGTGAGGTCGAGGAGCTGGAGGCCGCGCGCGGCGAGGAGGCGCATGGCATCCTTGCGCGAGGTGGCGTCGAGGGAGGCGCGCTGGGTTTGACCGGAGCGGTCGCGGGCGGAGTAGGCGAAGCGGGGCAAGGAGAGGCAGAGGTGTTAGGTAGGAGGTTTTAGGTGTTATGTGAGGAAGAATTCACGCCTAAAACATAACACTTAAAACAAGGGCTTGGTGCTCACTTGTCGACGACGGTGATGACGCGGAGGACTTCGTCGAGGGTGGTGTAGCCGGCTTTGACTTTGGCCCAGCCGGAGTGTTGGAGCGAGCGCATGCCGTGCGCGCGGGCGTGCTTGTCGAGTTCGTGGGTGGACTCGCGCTTGACGATGAGGTCGTGGAGGTCGTCGTCGGGCTTGAGGATTTCAAAGAGGCCGATGCGGCCGCGGTAGCCGGTGCCGCGGCAACGGTCGCAGCCGACGGGGGAGGAGAGTTCCTTGATCAGCGCGGCTTCGGCCGGATCGAGACCGAGGACACCGAGGGTGTCGCGGAGCTTGACGGGATTGACGGGTGCGGGGCGCGCGCATTCGGCGCAGAGGCGGCGGACGAGACGCTGGGCGATGACGAGTTCGACGGACGAAGCGACGAGGAACGGTTCGATGCCCATGTCGATGAGGCGGGTGATGGCGCCGGGCGCGTCGTTGGTGTGCAGCGTGGAGAAAACCAAATGGCCGGTGAGCGAGGCGCGGATGGCAATGTCGGCCGTCTCCCGGTCACGGATTTCCCCGACCATGATGACATCGGGGTCTTGGCGGAGGACATGGCGGAGCGCACTGGCGAAAGTGAGGCCGATGTCGGGGCGCACTTGCATCTGGTTGACGCCGGGCACTTCGTATTCGATCGGGTCCTCGACGGTGACAATGCGGAGATCCGTGGCGTTGATCTGGCGGAGAAAGGCATTGAGCGAGGTGGATTTGCCGGAGCCGGTGGGGCCGGTGACAAGAATGATGCCGTGCGGGTAGCTGAGCACACGGTTGATCTGCTCTTGTTCGTCGGCGCTCATGCCGAGGCGCTCCATCGTGAACGCCTCGCGCTTTTGATTGA
>JANXWT010000156.1 GCA_025351035.1 Opitutia bacterium
CTGAACAACCGCCCAAAAACACAAAATCCCGTTCGCGTCGCGAAATTACGACCCAGAAATATGATTTTCGGCCGCCACCGTTCCGCAGCAGAAATTTTACGTCACAAAACCCGCTTTCTCAGTCCGACAGGCTGCTAGGGAAAGAAAAAGGCCAGGCGCTGCGCCCGGCCTGAGAGTCCGCCAGCGGATAATGGCTGTCAGGCGGGACTGGGTGACGGTGCCGCGGTAGCACCGGTGGAGTCGACCGCCGCGGGTTTGGCGGAGGAACCGGCGGCGGGCAGCTTGGGCGGCCGAGGGGTGGTGACGACAGGCGAACGGATTTCGCCGTGCTGGATAAGTTCGAGCACATGCCGGCCCTCGATGGTCTCGTGCTCAAGCAGCGCGGCCCCGATCTTGTCCAACGCCGCCCGATGTTCGTTGAGAATCTTTTCGGCGCGCTGGTATTCCGCCGTGATGATTTCGGAAACGGCCGCGTCCACGCGGCGGGCGGTATCCTCGCTGATGTGCTGCGAACGGGTGATGTCGCGGCCGAGAAAAACGGTGTCTTGGTTCTCGCCCATCGCGATGGGTCCGAGATCGCTCATGCCGAAATCGCAGACCATCGCCCGGGCAATCTTGGTCGCCTGCTTGATGTCGCCGGAGGCCCCGTCGCTGATGTCGTCGGTCACCATTTTCTCGGCGATCCGTCCGGCCATCGACGTGCAAACCCGGTCGGCATACTGCTTCTTGGTGCGGCCCAGGATGTCCTTGGTCGCCAGATAAGTCGTGCTGCCCAGGCTCTGGCCGCGGGGAATGATCGTGACCTTGTGCACGGGAAACGAGCCGTCATCCAACACGGCGCCGACGACGGCGTGGCCGGCCTCGTGCCAAGCGAGGGATTTCTTCTCCTTGTCGTCCATCACGCGGCGATGTTCGCGGCCCCACAACACTTTGTCCCGGGCATCGTCGACATCGACCATGTCGATTTTCTTTTTGCCGCGGCGGGCGGCGAGCAACGCCGCCTCGTTCAGGAGATTGGCGAGCTCGGCACCGGATAGGCCCGGTGTGCCCCGCGCGATGATCGCCAGATCGACGTCTTCGCCGAGCGCGACCTTGCGGGCGTGGACGCGGAGAATCTGCTCCCGGCCGACAATGTCGGGGAGATTAATGTAAACCTGGCGGTCAAAACGACCCGGGCGCAGCAGCGCGCTGTCGAGCACATCCGGACGGTTCGTGGCCGCGATGATAATGACACCCTCGGTGGTGTCGAAGCCGTCCATCTCGACAAGGAGGGAGTTGAGGGTCTGTTCGCGCTCGTCGTTGCCGCCGCCGAGGCCGGCACCGCGCTGGCGGCCGACCGCATCGATTTCGTCGATGAAGATGAGGCAGGGCGCGTTCTTCCGGCCCTGTTCAAACATGTCGCGCACGCGGCTGGCACCCACGCCGACAAACATCTCCACGAAATCGGAGCCACTGATGGAGAAGAACGGCACATCGGCCTCGCCGGCGATCGCCTTGGCGAGGAGCGTTTTGCCGGTGCCGGGCGAGCCCACCATCATAATGCCGCGCGGGATGCGTCCACCGATCTTCTGGAATTTCTTCGGGTCCTTGAGGAAATCGACGATTTCGCTGACCTCCTCCTTGGCCTCGTCGCAGCCGGCGACGTCGGAGAAAGTGATGCGGTCTTTCTCGCGAACGAGCAGTTTGGCGCGGCTTTTGACAAAGCTCATGGCCCCCTTGCCCGCCTGCTTGATTTGGCGCATGAAAAGGAAATAGAGCAGGCCGATGACGATGAGGAACGGTAGGATGTTGTAGAGCAATTGCGTCATCGCGGTCGTCGCAGGCTTCTCGGTAAACGCCGCGGATTTTTGCAGGCGTTCGACACTGGCGTCGGTCAGTCGGCCGGTGGCCACGAACGCGTTGGTCAGACCCGCTTCGGTCCTGAGTGCGGGCTCCTTGGTGTGGCCCTTGATGACCGACCAATCGCGGCCGCCGGAGGCGTCGCTGCTGATGGTGCCGTCGGCGATCTTGCCCTGCTCGGCAAGCTCGACGACCTGCTGCATCTTGAGAATGGCCGGGGCCTCCGTCTTCGGCGGGTTGAACAGGTAGAGCGCCGCCACTGCGCCGATGATCACGATCCAGATCAGCCATGTTTTCGGCTGAAAACCGTCGGGTGGCAGGCTTTTGAGAGGACGGCGCTTCTTGGATGTTTCTTCTTTGTCGGACATGATTTGGTTAGGACTGGGGCGGGACGGTGGAGGTTCCCCCATGAGAAGTCAAATGTCCGCCGGGCGGAAAGGTTACTGAAAATTCCAAAGTCACCGGGTGACTTTTGCCCGAGACTCACAGCGAAGCCGACCCTGACGGATCACGGCAAACGTCGTCGGGCCCAGACTGAAACGAGTTGGCCGGCCGCGTCGCACCGCCGCCAAAAGTCCGTCAAACCCTTGGCGGGAAAGGTCGATTTTTACCCGCTGGGCCAGCACCCAGCGATGCAAAGCCCGCCGAAATAGCGCGACGGGCCGACCGGCGAGCCGGCGCAAGTCGAGCCGGCCGGCTGGAGTCAGTGGCTTGAGGTCCGCCAGCCAAGTGTCGAGGGCAGCCTCGTCCTCCTCGAGACGCTCGCGCGACAACGCCGCACCCGCGAGGGCGTCGCGCCCAGCAGTCTTGATCCACGCGGGGAGCACGGCCCGCCGGACACGGTTGCGAAAATAGTCGGAGCCGAGGTTGGACGAGTCCTCGCGCCAAGTCGCCCCGGCCGCACGCAGAACCGCGATCAGCTCCGTCTTTTTCACCGTAAGCAAGGGCCGCAAGTGCGTGCGGCCATCGGTCAGCGACTGCACCGGCCGCGGTGCCGCGAGACCGCCGGTGCCGCTGCCCCGCGCGAGCCGCATGAACATGCTCTCGGCAATGTCGTCCTGCTGGTGCGCGAGCCAGAGCGTGCGCGTGCGCAGCCGCTTCAATTCGCGGGCAAAAAATCCGTGTCGGGCCACGCGGGCCTCGGCTTCGCTCGCGCCTTGTTTCGCGGCGCGCCACGCCCCCACTCGCCACCGCACGTCGAGTGATGCGCAGACCCGCCGGCAAAAGGCGGCGTCCGCCCGCGACTCGCGCCCACGCAACCGATGGTTGAAATGCAACGCGACTAGGTTGCCCCGCCGCTCGGGCCAATGAGTCCAGAGCAGCAGCAGCAGCGCGAGCGAGTCCGCGCCGCCGGAGAAGGCCACCGCCCAAGCATCGTTCGCCGGACGGTGCTCCGCAAAACTTAGCACGGCCGGATGCAACCGCGCCTTCGGCAGTCGCTCACCCACGTGCGCCGCCGCCTGTTGCCACCGGGATGCCTTCATGGCGGCGATTACCGGAAGCTGAAAAACTCTCTGCCGAAATAAGGCACGAGCGCCGCGGGCATCTTCAGGCGACCGTCAGCCTGCAGGTTGTTTTCCAACAGCGCCGCCAGCACGCGCGGCACGGCGAGTCCGGAGCCATTGAGCGTGTGCACGAGCTCGGGCTTGCCCGTCGCCTTTGAGCGGAAGCGGATCTGCGCGCGCCGGGCCTGGAACGACTCGAAATTCGAGCAGCTCGACACCTCGAGCCAGCGTTTCTGGCCGGCGGCCCACACTTCGAGATCGTATTTCTTCGACTGGGAAAACCCGAGGTCACCACCGCACATCAGCAGCACACGGTAGGGCAATTCGAGCTTCCGCAGCAGACGCTCAGCGTCGTCGCGCAGTTTGTCCAGCTCAGCGTAGCTCTGCGTCGGATGCACCCACTTGAGCAGCTCGACCTTGTCAAACTGGTGCACGCGGTTGAGGCCGCGCACGTCCTTGCCGTAACTGCCGGCCTCGCGGCGGAAACACGGTGTGTAGGCGCAGCAGCAGACCGGCAGCGCCTCCTCCTCGAGAATCTCGTCGCGGAAAAAATTCGTGAGCGGCACCTCGGCCGTCGGCACGGCGAAGAGCCGATCCGGGGTCGTCTCATACATTTGCCCTTCCTTGTCGGGCAACTGGCCGGTGGCGGTGGCGCTCGCGGCGTTCACGAGAATCGGCGGGCTGACCTCCGTGTAGCCCGCTTTCACGTCCTCGTCCAAAAAAAACTGGAGCAGCGCGCGCACGATCTTCGCGCCGTCGCCGACGTAGAAGGGAAAACCCGCGCCGGTGACCTTGGACCCGCGCGCGAAATCAATGACGCTGCTGAAACCGGCAATCTCCCAATGCGGCATGGCGTGCGGCGAGACCGCCGCCACGTCACCGTGGGTCGAGAAAACCACGTTTTGCTCGGACGTGCGGCCCTCCGGCACGCTCGGGTGCGGGAGGTTCGGCACCGACAACATTGCCGCGTGCAGCTTTTCTCCGAGCTGTTTGAGACTCTCGTCCTTCGCTTTCAGCTCGGCGGAAACCGCCTTCATCTCCTGCACCTTGGCGAGAAATTCCGGCGAACCTTTCTTGAGCGCCGCCATTTCGTTGTTCGCTGCCTTCTGCTTTGAGCGCAAACCTTCCACCTCCGCGAGCGAGGCGCGCCACGCGGTGTCGATGGCCAGCACGGCGTCGAGATCCACGTCGAGGTGTTTCTTGGCAATGCCCGCGCGGACCAAGTCGGGAGATTCACGGAGGATTTTGGGATCGAGCATAGCGGAAGTCAGTTGAAGCGATTATTAGGCCCTGCGAAACACAAAACTTGCCCGGCACCGGGACCGCGCGGCGCGCCCAGTCCCTGCTCAACGGGCAAACGGCGGGAGGGAGGCCACGCGTTCGCCGCGCACAAGGCCCTCAATCCGTCGAAAACGAGCGTAGGCCTCCTTCGCTGAAAGGAGGGTGAGGTCGCCGACGGGCGCCTGAATGGCGTAGTTGGTGGGACTGTTCAGCGGATAAGGGCCGCACACCCGCGGGTCGGTGGGCCCGAACAGGCCGATCGTCTTCATCCCCAGCGCGGCGGCGAGGTGCATCGGGCCATTGTCGTTGGCGATAACCCAGTCGGCCTTGGCGATCAGCGCCGCGAGTGACGCGATGCTGGTATTGCCGGTGAGGTTGATAAACGTGCCCGCGGGGAATACTTCCTTGCACGGGACATAGGTGTTGCCCGCCCAGACGACCTTGCGGCCGGCCTCGCGGATGAGCAGAGCGGTGAACTGGCCGAATCCGTTCCATTTTCTTTCGGCGCGGCGGCTGTCGGGAAAAATCAAAACCGGCTTCAACCCGTGCCGCGGCTCCATGAACGCGAGATTCAACCGGTTGAGTTGGCGGAATTGCAGCGGGCCGTGCCACTCGGGCTGGGCGCCGACCAGCGGGCAAAATTGGAGCAGAATTTCCAACGGGTGGCTCTGCCGGCCGGCGGGGGGCAGCGGCACCTTTTCATCGTAAAACAGTCCGGCACCCTCGCGCGCGTCGGACCGGCCGAGCTTGCGCCGGCCCTTGCTCCATTTGGTCATCAGGCCGGAACGCAGCAGACCTTGGAAATCCATCACCACCTCGAACTCCCGCTGCCGCACTTCATGCATCAACTGCAAAAAGCCGCGCGCACCCTCGTTGCGCCGGAAAACGAACACATGATCCACCGCCGTGCAGGCCCGCACCAACGGGGCGAAAATATCGCGCCCGATCCAGGAAATGCGCCAGTCCGGCTGCTGCGTCTTGATGGTCGCGGCCACTTGCAGGCCGTGGACGATGTCGCGCAAAGCGGAAGGCTTGATGATGAGTAACTCGGGCATCGGAATCACCGCGGACCCCGGAGGGCGGGCGGCGTTCCAACATTTTAGTCCGTCCCCGCGAAAGGCAAACGGGAAGGTCGAAGTTTCGCGCGAATTCCGGAAACTTTCACGATCGAGTGACTACGCCTGTGGCGGCACAGGGCGCGCACCCAACTCCCGGAGAGCGGTGAGCACCGCCATCGGTTCAAGGCGATCGAGCCGGCCACCGGGCGCCGACACCGCGCAGTGCTTGGCGGATTCGAGCGGATACGGCCCAAACCGCTGCGGCGAGGTGGGACCAAAGATCGCCAAGACGCGGTTGCCCGACGCCGCCGAGAGATGCATTGGGCCGCTGTCGTTGCCGACGAACACCGCCGGTTGCCTCACCAGCGCGATCATCTCATCCAGGGGACAGCCGCAGAGATTCAAAAAACGACCCGGAGGCGGCGTGAAATCCGGGGTCGTCGCCTTGCCCGCGCACCAGACCACGCGGCTGTCAGGGAGCTCAGCGAAAATCAACTCCGTCAGCTCACCGTAACGCGGCCATTCCTTGCCCACCCCGCGGCTGTCGGTGAAAATGACAAATGTATTCCGCGGGTCGCCGTCAAAAAATCCCTGCCACGGGAAGGCGGGGTCCGGTTTCAAAACGAGCGGAAATTCCAACCGTGGCTCGACGCCCAGAGTCCGCGCGAACGGCAGCAGGATTTGCAAGGCGTGATGCGGGCCATTGCCAACCGGCAGTTCAACGCGATCGGTGTAGAACCACCCGGCGCCCTCGCGGGCGTCGCGACGGCCCCATTTTTTGGGAGCCGGCGCCGCCGCCGTCATCAAACCCGAGCGGAGCAGCCCTTGCAGGTCCCAGACGGCGTCAAAGCGCCGCGCCCGCAACTCGCACAGCAGGTGCCAGAAGCCCCGCCAGCCGTCGCGTCGGCGGAAAGGAATGACCTCGTGCACGAACGGGGCGGCCTCCACCAGTCCGGCGAAACGGTCGCGCACCACCCAGCTGATCCGCAGGTCGGCCCGTTGGCGCGCCACCGCCTGCACCATCTGCAACGCGTGCACGATGTCGCCCAGTGAAGACGGCTTGATCACGAGCAGGCTTTTCATCACGCGGAATGCGCAGGCTTGTGTCCGGCCCACTTTTGTTCAACTCAATTTCCCCACCCTATGCCCTTCTCCATCCCCGCCATTGCCGCCTTGCAGGCCGACCTTACCGCGCTTTGGCACACGACCACCCCCGCGGCCATCGGGGAGGGTTTTCAGCGCCTCGCAGTCGAAAACCACCTCCGCAATTTCCAACTCTGGCACGAGGAGGATGTGGCCCGACGCGACGATCTCGGTTTCGAGGCGGTCTACCGCGCCAAACGCCACATCGACCGTTTCAACCAGGAGCGGAATAATTTCATCGAGGAAATGGACAAGCTTATCGTCGCCGAGCTCGCCCCACCCGATGCGGGCTGCCCGCGCAACTCGGAGACTCCCGGGATGATGATCGACCGGCTCTCGATCCTCGCGCTCAAGGAATATCACATGCACGAGGAGACCGTGCGCGCCGACGCCACGCCGCAACACCGGGACAAATGCGCCGAGAAGCTCGCCCGCATCCGCCGCCAGCGCGCCGACCTCGCCACTTGCATCGCCGAGCTCCTCGCCGATGTCGCCGCCCATCGCCGCACCTTTGCGGTCTATTACCAGTTCAAGATGTATAATGACCCGTCGCTGAATCCGCAACTCTACCGGAACACCGGCGCGCGCTAGGCCGACCGCGCATGAACCGAGCCAGCGATCTTTCCCGCCTGTGGCTGCCCCAATACTGGCCGGCGTGGCTGGGTCTTGGGATATTCCGGCTGGCGGACAAACTGCCTTGGGAGGAAAAGCGGTTCATCGCGCGTGGTCTCGGCTGGCTGGCCTTTCACGTCGTGCGCATCCGGCGCCACGTGGTCCTGACCAACTTGCGGCTGTGTTTTCCTGAAAAAACCGAAACCGAAACCCGCGCCCTCGCCCGCGCCCACTACGACTCGCTGGCACTTGGACTCTTTGAGGTCTGCGCCGGCTGGTGGGCTCCCAACGCTGCCCTGCCCCCGCACCGGGTGGTCGGCCTCGAACACTTGAACGCCGGGCTCGCGCGCGGAAACGGCGTCATCTTGCTGACCGCGCATTTTACCACGCTCGAAATCGGCGGCCGCTTCATGTCGGAGACGCACCGGATGGGCGGACTTTACCGCGACCCGAACAATCCCGTCATCGCGCACTTAATGCGCGGCCAGCGCGCCCGGCACATGTCGCCGGCCGTGCACTTCGATGATCTGCGTGGGTTGGTCCGCGCGCTCCGGGCCAACAGCGCGATCTGGTATGCGCCCGACCAAGGCAAGCGCTCGAAGTCCTCCGAAATTCTCCCCTTTTTCGGCGTGCCCGCCATCACCAACACCGCCACCAGCAAAATTGCCGGGATGACCGGCGCCGCCATCGTGCCCTTTTTCGCGAAACGCGAGACCGATCATTCCTACACTCTCGCTCTCCTGCCCGCCTTGGAAAATTTTCCCACCACGGACGCCGCCGCCGATGCCGTGCGCATCAACCGCCTCATCGAGGAACACGTCCGCCTCGCCCCCGAGCAGTATTTCTGGGTCCACAAGCGTTTCAAGGCTCGCGGGCCCGGCTACCCCGAGGTCTACTGAACCATGGCTTGGCCCGACCCGCGCCCGCTGCGACTCCTCGTCATCCGCTACCGTTTCATCGGCGACACCGTCCTCGCCATTCCGTTTCTGCGCAACCTCCGCGCCGCGTTTCCCAACGCCGTCATCGACATCCTCGCCGAACCGGTTTCTGGCGACACACTCGCGCACTGTCCCTACAAGAACGAGCTGCTCTGCTTCGCACCGCGTCTGAAGGGCGACGCCCGCCGCCACTCGCCGCATCCCACCAGCCTTTGGGCCTGTGCCCGTATGCTCCGCGCTCGCCGTTACGATCGCGTCTACATCCTGCGCCGCTCGTTCTCCAGCGCGATCCTGCCGTTCTTGGCGGGCATCCCTCATCGCGTCGGTTTCGCCACCGAGGGCCGCGGCTGGCTCCTGCAACGCAGCACGCCCTACCCCGACAAGCACGAGGTTGAGTGCTTTCTCGACGTCCTCCGCGCCGATGGCATTCCCGTTGCCAATAATTTTAACGAAAACTGGAGCGATCCCGCCGTCGATGCCCGCGTCGCCACGGCGCTGCCCGCTTCCGGACGGCGGCGTGTGTTGCTCTGCGCCAAATCCGTCTATGCGCTCAAGGACTGGGCGCCCGACCGCTTCGCCGAAATCATCGCGACGCTGGTCAACGAGCGCCACGCCGAGATTCATTTCTGCGACTCGCCCAGCAACGCCGCCTATTATCAGGAAATTCTCGCCGGCGTGCCCGCGCCCGCGCGCGTGCACTGCCATGACTGGAGCAAGGAACTGCCCATCCGCGAGGTGGCTTCGCTGATTCGCCGCATGGACCTCGCCTTCGGCATCGACACCGGTCTGCTGCATATCGCGGCCTCGTTCCACGTGCCGGTGGTCGCGTTGTTTGGTCCGCCCGAGCCGCGGCGCTGGGCTCCGTGGGATACGCCCCATGCGATTCTCCGCCCGGACGATCTTTCCGGGCCGCGCCCGCTGTTGCGCTTGGCCTGTGCCGACGTGCAGACGGCCATCGACGGACAGTGGGGAGAACTCCCCGCGGTCCGCTGAGTCCGGTGCCGCCGGCGCTTTCGCCTTGCCTGCACCCGCCGGCTAACAACCATCCGCGCCCATGGCCCAGACCGCCCGAGCGATCAAACGTGGAATGCTTCGCCTGTTGCCTCCGGGCCTGCGCCGCCGGGTCGCCGACTCCTGCCCGAATCTGCGCAAGTCCATGCCCGAAGGACTGGAATTCGTCTTCGCGGGCTACCTCGGTAATGTGCGCGTCAACATCAACACCCGTTTCAAAGTGGAGCGGATTATGTGGTCCAATGCCTTTGAGCCGGCGTTGATCCACTTGCTCAAACGCGAGGCGAAACCAGATTGGGTGACGCTGGACATCGGGGCGAACGTCGGGGCCGTCACGCTGGCGCTCGCTCGGTTTACCGCGCCAACCGGCCGGGTGCATTCCTTTGAACCCGGCCCGCCCAATCTCCTGCGGCTGCGCGCCAATCTCGCGCTCAACCCCGAACTCGCGGCCCGGATCACCGTGCATCCCGCCGGCGTCGGCGAGACGCCGGGAGAGTTGCAGTGGCAGGAAGAAACCGGCAACCCCGGCAATGCCGTGCTCGGCAACAGCGGCACCCACGCGGTGCCCGTGATCACCCTCGACGACTTCACTGTCCAGCAAGGCCTGCCGCGATTGGATTTCATCAAGGTTGATGTCGAGGGTATGGAGCTGAGCGTGTTTCGCGGCGCGCGCCATTCGCTGCGGCAATTCCGTCCGTTGGTCTATTTTGAAACACTCGACCGCTACGGGGACGAACATGGCGGCAAAAATTTTGCCCTGATCGAGCAATTGCTCGGCGGCGAATGCGGCTATCGCTTGTGCCGTCTGGATCGCGCCGGCCAGTTGCACGCGTTGAACGGCGGTCATTTTTCCGACTACACCGTTGCCGTGCCGGCCGAACGCACGTGAGATGACATGAGCTTCGGCCAAGCCTCCGTCGATACCCGCCGCCCCATGACACCATTGGTCGTCCGCTTCGGCGCCTTTGGCGACATGCTGCTGCTGATTCCGATGTTGAAGGCGCTGCAGCGGCGGTTTGGCCAACGCTGCGATTTGGTGTCCTCGGGCCGGTGGACCACGCCCTTGATGCAGCGCGTGCCGGCGTGCGGCCAAATGCGGTTGCTCACGAGCCGGCGAGCGCCCTACTGGTTCAATCGCAGCCAGCGAGAACTCGTGGCGTGGCTGAAAAGCCGCCCGGCCAGCCCGGTCTATGTTTTTGAGCAGGACGAAAAATCCCACTGGCTGCTTGCTCGCGGCGGCGTCAGACTGGAATGGATTTGCACGCTGCGCAATTTGCCGCGCAATCCCGGCGAACACATCATCAGCCACGCGCTGCGGCTGGCCCGCGAAACCCCGGCGGCGCTGCGCGACTCGGCCGGTTTTCCAACCGAGCCCGGCTTTGCACCCGAGGCCCGCCCCATTCTGACTGAGGCCGACCACCATGATTGCGCCGCGTGGCTCGACGCCAAAGGGTTGGCAACCGCACCTCTCGTCCTGCTCCAGCCGGGCAACAAGAAAACGATGAAAGGCCGCCAGCGAACACGCAGCACCAACGTGGATTTTTGGCCCGAAACCCATTGGGTTCACCTGATCACCGGCATGGGTGCGCATTTGCCGGCGGCTCGCGTGATCATTTGCGGCTCACCGGCCGAACGTCCGCTGGCGGAGGATATCGTCGCCCAGTTGTCGGGTGGCCGGGACCGCGTGGTAATCGCGACCGACGACTTGCCGATTCTCCGGCTGCTCGCCTTGCAAACGCGCGCGCACAGCATGGTCAGCGTCAACACCGGGCCCGCCCACGGTGCGGCCGCGATGGGCTGCCCGCTGGTGGTCCTCTACACTCGCCGGCCCGATCGCGGAGCGGATTGGTATGCGCCCCAGCCAACCACCGCGCCGGTGAAGATTCTGTTCCCACCTTCTCCCGATCCGGAGGCCGAGTTGGGCTCGATCACGCCAGACACGGTCTTCAATGCGTGGCGCGAAATGACCGACGCCGCCCCTCGGCCGCCACCGTAGCAGCGAGCCCGGAGTTTCAGTTTGCCGCCGGCCGCTGGGCAATCGGCACGGGGCCCGGCCCCGCCTCGCCGCGCAGTTGCCCGACCAGAACTCCATCGACGCTGTAGGTGCCGCGCAAATCCGCATCGGCGATTATTTCAAAGTCGTGCTTCAGCAACTCGGCCCGGCAGTGCTCGTGCAACTCAGGCGAATGCGTCGACAGAAACACGAACCGGATCTTGCGGGCGCGCAGGGTTCTCGCCGCCCCCTTGAGCATCTCGCCCTCGAATCCCTGGATGTCGCTGTGCAAAATATCGACGCGGTCCAGTCCGCGTTGCTCCACCAAGTCGTCCACGCAAACGGTGGCGCCCCGCTTCCAGTGGTGCGCGGAGGCTGATCCGACCATGGCCCGCACAAACTCGCCGTCCAAGCCGTTGAGCCGGAAATTTTCGCGGCCCAAATCGAGATTGATGAGCGCCGGTTCCACCAGCAGGCACCGTGAGCGTGCCACCTCGCGCGCAAACCACATCGAATAAAACCCCCAATACGCGCCCAATTCGATCATCACTCCGCCCGGTGGGATGAACTTCAGCACCTCGGCAAAAACACGTTCCTCCTGCGGTTCATGCACGCCGCCGGTCGCCGCAAACATCGCCGTGCCGCGCCACCGGTAGTAGCAGTCCTTGGCCACCTTCAGGCCGTTGTGCATGATCTGCACGCGCCCGTTGACTTGGCCCGCTCCCGGCACTCGCGACAGCAAGGCGTAATCCGGACACGCCAGCACATCGGCAATGCGCGTCCGCCACCCGGCCATCTTCCGCTCGTGCGCGGCGCGCAGGAAAGTGCGGTTGCTCACCGCATCGAGCGAGCGCTTGAGCCGGAGAAATCCATTGCGCAATCGTTCCGGCAGGCTCGGGGGCGGCAAAAACATGAGGTCCACCATGAAAATGCGGCGCAGTTGCGGTCAAGTCTATTGCCGCCGGCAGGGTGCAGGGAGTTTGACGTTGCCGCACACCGATCCGCGCGCAGCCTCGCTCCAGCCGCCATGCCCTTGCTCGAAGTCACCGACCTCCGCACCTGGTTCCACACGCGCAACGGCGTCTACCGCGCGGTCGACGGCGTGAGTTTCTCCGTCGAGAAAGGTGAGACGCTCGGCATCGTCGGCGAATCCGGTTCGGGCAAATCCGTGACGTGCTACTCGCTGCTGGGTCTCGTGCCGCAGCCGCCCGGCCGGATCGAGAGCGGCACCGCGATGTTCGACGGCGTCGATCTGCTGCATTGCACGCCGGCGCAGGCGCGCGGCATCCGCGGCAAGCGCATCGCGATGATTTTTCAGGACCCGATGACGTCGCTGAATCCCTACCTGCGCATCTCGGAGCAGTTGATCGAGCCGCTCATCATCCACGAAAAGATTTCCAAGAAGGACGCCCTCGCCAAAGGCCTCGCGATGCTTGAAGCCGTCGGTATCAACGACGCGCCGAAACGCCTGCACCAGTATCCGCACGAATCCTCCGGCGGCATGCGCCAGCGCGTGATGATCGCGATGGCGCTGATCACGCGCCCGGAGTTGCTCATCGCCGATGAGCCGACGACTGCGCTCGACGTGACCGTGCAGGCGCAGATTCTCGAGCTGATCAAAAAACTCCAGCAGCAGTTTGGCATGGCGGTTATTTTCATCACACACGACCTCGGCGTTGTCTCGGGGCTGTGCGACCGCGTGCAGGTCATGTATGCCGGCCGCATCGTCGAGACCGGCGACACCCGCACGCTCTTCGCCGCACCGCGCCATCCCTACACGCGGGCCTTGCAGCGCTCCATTCCCTCGATGCAACCGAAGGGCGTCGAACTCTACACGATCCCCGGCATGCCGCCCGATCTGTCGAAGCCCACCGGCGGTTGCGCCTTCGTCGCGCGGTGCGAAGCCGCCACCGACGTCTGCCGAGCCACGGATCCGCGGCTCGCCAGCCTCACCCCCACGCACGCCACCGCCTGCCTGCGCGTGCAAAACAACGAACTTTGATTGCACAGGAGGGAGCAGAGATCGCAGAGAATCGATTCACCATTCCAAATCTGCCTTCCTCTTTTACCTCTGCTGTCTCCTGTAGAAAATTCCGATGCCTTCCCCCATCCTCCAGCTCCAAGACGTCAAGACGCACTTCCCCGTCGAGTCCGGCTTTCTGTTCAAGAAGCACGCCGGCACCGTGAAAGCGGTCGACGGCGTGACGCTCGACGTGATGCCGGGCGAAGTGCTCGGACTCGTCGGTGAATCTGGCTGCGGCAAATCCACGCTCGCGCGCACGATCATGCAGCTGCTGCCGGCGACAAGCGGCACCGTCGTCCTCGAAGGCAAGAACCTGACGAGCGGTTCGGCGGCGGAGATTCTCGCCGTGCGCCGCGACCTGCAGATGGTTTTTCAGGATCCGTTCGCCTCGCTCAATCCGCGCATGACCGTCTACGCGACGCTCGCCGAGCCGCTTCTGGTCCACGGCGTCTGCCAGCCGAGCGAAGCGAAGGAGCGCGTCGCCAAACTGCTCGAGACCGTCGGCCTCGCGCCGCGCTACATGCAGAAATATCCGCACGAATTTTCCGGCGGTCAACGCCAGCGCATCGCCATCGCCCGCGCGCTCGCACTCAGCCCGAAAATTATCGTCGCCGACGAACCGGTATCGGCGCTCGACGTGTCCATCCAGGCGCAAATCCTGAATCTCCTCTCGCAGCTGTGCCGGAAGATGAACCTCACGCTCATCTTCATCGCGCACGACCTTTCGGTGGTGAAACACATTTCCGACCGCATCGCCGTGATGTATCTCGGCAAAATCGTGGAGCTCGGGCCGGCCGCCGACGTGATCGAACGGCCGCGCCATCCCTACACGCGCGCGCTCGTCAGCGCTATTCCCTCGCCCAATCCCGAGATCGAACGCCAACGCCAGCGCATCATGTTGCCCGGCGATCCGCCCTCACCGTTGAACCCGCCCGCCGGCTGCGCGTTTCACCCGCGCTGTCCCTACGCCAAGGAAATTTGCTCCGCCTCCGTGCCGCCGCTCGTGGCCGCCGGCCCCAACCGCGAAGCCGCCTGCGTGCGGCTCGGGGAAATTTAGCCCGCACATTTTCCATGCCGAGCGAGACGAACTGGAATTGGCCGGACGAGATGGACGCGCTGATCGCGGCGCCGAAGCATCACCGCCTGCTCTTCGAGAACGAGCAGGTGCGCGTGCTCGAAACCGTCGTCGCTCCCGGCGAGACTGTGCCCGTGCACACGCACCGGTGGCCCAGTGTGCTCCATGTCGTCAGCATGGACGACTTCGTCCGCCGCGACGAAACCGGCCGCGTGCTCGTCGACATGCGCCAGACGAAAACTCCGCCGTCGCCGACTCCGGTCCTGTGGACGCCGCCGTTGCCGCCGCACTCGCTCGAGAACGTCGGCCAGCGCGAAATCCGCTGCATCAACGTCGAGCTGAAGAGTCCGCCGACCGGTTAGCACACTCCAACTTCCACCAACTCGCCGTATAATTGCCTGCGTTGAATTACTAAACACAACGTCATAACTAGATGCCGATGTTAGGCGATGCCACAAAGACGCTGAAGGGTGGAGTTCGGGCGCGACCATTCGCGGAGGCGCGGTCGGACGGCGGCCACCACACACTCCAAGGTTGGAAAGTATTGA
>JANXWT010000157.1 GCA_025351035.1 Opitutia bacterium
GAGTTTGGCGCGGACGTCGGGCGGGAAGTATTTGGCCACGTAGATCTCGCCGACGGCGAAGCCGACGTTGTTGTCGAGCACGCGGGCGACGCGTTGCCAGCGGGGTTCCTGCTGCGGGGTGCCGTTGAGCGCGGTGCCGAAGAAGCGGAAGTTCTCAGCGTCGAACGCCGGGGAGAGGAACGCCGCCGCGCCGGTGAGCGCGTGCCAGCGCAGGTAGGTCTTCCACGCGGCGAGCGGCTGGCTGGTGAGCGCAGCGTTGAGTCCGTCGAAGAACTTCGGCTGCGCGAGGTTGACGTACGTCTCGGTGGCGGGGAAGCCGGCGGCGGCGAGATAGGCCTTGAAGGGGAACGCCGGCATGTGCGCCGCGGCCTCGTCGATGGTCAGCTTGTTGTAGTTGGTGAGCGGATCGCGCAGCTCGACGACGGGTTTGGAAACCTTGGCCAGCTCCGTCTCGAGCAGGAGCACGGTCGCGGCGTCCTGCTTGGCGGCCTCCTCCGTGGCACCGGCGAGCTGGAACATCTTCGCCATGTGCTCGGTGAGCTGCGGGAGAAACTTGGCGTATTTCGGATCGAAGTAATAGTCGCGCGTGGGCAGGCTCAGGCCGCCCTGGCCGACGGTGAGCTGCATGACGTCGTTGTTCTTCTGGTCGGCGTAAGGAAAGATGCCGAAGAGCCCCGTGCCGTTGTGACGGTGGGCATCGGCCAGGTAGAGCGCGAGGTCGTTGAGGCTTGCGATGGCGTCGATTTTCGCCAGCTCGGGCGCGAGCGGTGCGATGCCGGCGGCCGTGATGGCCGCCTCATCCATGGCCGAGGCAAAGAAGTCGCCGACCTTCTGGGTGTTGGAGCCCGGCGCGCCCGGGTGCGCGGCGGCCTCCTCGAGGATGCCGCGGATGCGCGCCCAGTTGTTTTCGGCGAGCATCGAGCCGGAGCCCCAGGCGGATTTGTCGGCGGGGATTTCGGTCCGGGCAGCCCAGCCGCCCCAGGCGTATTTGGCGAAATCGGCGCCGGGCGAAACCGTGCGGTCCATGTGGCCGGGCCCGAAGTGGAGGTCGGCCGCGGGAATGACAGCCGCCCGAAGCGGCTGGAGCGACGCAACCAAACTGATCGCGACGAGGAGATGGCGGGACAAGTTCATGGGGCAGAAACGAGCAGCAACAGGCCGCCGGAGGCAACGACACAGTGACGAGCGGTTTCAATTGCACGATGAGTGCGAGCCGGAGCAGGCGCAAACGGTGGTCCACGGGAGCGCCGCGCCCCACCCTCAATCCTGCGGCGGTGCGGCCGGCTCGGGCTTCAGCATGATCGCCCCCGCCTTGCTCCGGTCGAAAGCACCTTCCCAAATCGCGATCACGACCATCGCCACGGCGTTGCCACAGAGATTGGTCAGCGCGCGCGCCTCCGACATGAAACGATCGACGCCGATCAGCAGCGCGAGACCTGCGACGGGAATGTGGCTCACTGTTGCGAGCGTCGCTGCGAGCACGATGAAGCCGCTGCCGGTGACGCCCGCCGCGCCTTTCGAGGTGAAGACGAGCACGCCGAGAATCGTGATCTCCTGCCACAGCGTCAGCGGCGTGTTGGTCGCCTGCGCGACGAAAATCGCGGCCATCGTCAGGTAGATCGAGGTGCCGTCGAGGTTGAACGAGTAACCGGCCGGCAGCACGATGCCGACCACCGGACGCGCGCAGCCGATTTCCTCCATACGCTGCATCATGCGCGGCAGCACGCTTTCCGACGACGACGTGCCGAGCACGATCAGCAGTTCCTCTTTGATGAAGACCACGAGCCGCACGACGCTGAAGCCGTGGAGCCGGGCGATGATCCCGAGCACGACAAACACGAACAATCCGCACGTCACGTAGACGCAGAGCATCAGTTTCCCGAGCGAGAGCAGCGAACCGAGCCCGTATTTGCCAACGGTGAACGCCATCGCGCCGAACGCGGCGATGGGCGCGAACTTCGTGATGATCGCCACCATTCCGAAGAACGCGTGCGAAATCTCGTGCAGAAAATGCGTCACGGGTGCCGCGCGTTCACCAAGCTTGGCCAGACCGAACCCGAAGAGGATCGAGATAAGCAGCACCTGGACAATCTCCCCCCTGGCAAACGCGCCGATGAACGTATCCGGAATGATGTTCAGCAGAAATTCGACGATGCCGCCGGAGTGCGCCGCGGCCGTCGTGTATTGCTCGACGGACTTGGCGTCGAGCGTCGCGGCCGTGGCGTTGATGCCGGCGCCGGGCTGAATCCAGTTCACGACGACGAGGCCGATGACGAGCGCGAGTGTCGATACGACTTCGAAATAGAGCAGCGCCTTCAGGCCGACGCGCCCGATGCGCTTCATGTCGCCCATGCCCGCGATGCCGACCACAACCGTCAGGAATATGATCGGCCCGATCAGCATCTTGATGAGCTTGATGATAGCATCGCCGAGCGGTTTCAGGTCCGCACCAAGGCCTGGGTTGACGTAGCCGAGGATCACGCCGAGCACAATGGCGACCAACACCTGAACGTAGAGGTTGCGAAAAACTTTCATGCAGCAGTGGTGCGCCAACGGGGGCGGCGATGAGCGTGCAGAAAGCGCCGACCGCGACGAGCGGAAAGGGGCGAGTGGAGGGCTCGCGTCCCCGCGAGCCGCGAATGTAGGGCTGGCGCTTGTTCTGAATTGTAGGGCGGGGTCGCCGACCCCGCCGCGAACGTCGCAGTGTTTTCGCACAACGGCGGGGTCAGTGACCCGCCCTACATCAAGCCAGCTTTACTTCAAACGGCGCGGCGGTCTTCGCCTTCACGTCGTCAAGCGGCACGCCCGGGTGCAGCTCCGTCAGCACGAGGCCGCCGGTCGGCTTCACTTCGAACACGCAGAGGTCGGTGATGATGAGGCTGACGACTCCCTTGCCGGTGATCGGCAGCGTGCACTGCTGGAGAATCTTCGAGCTGCCGTCCTTCGCAGTATGCTCCATCACGGCGACGACACGCCGCACGCCCGCGACGAGGTCCATCGCGCCGCCGGGGCCTTTGACCATTTTCCCCGGGACCATCCAGTTCGCGATGTCGCCGTTATCGGCGACTTCGAGCGCGCCGAGAATCGAAAGGTCGATGTGCCCGCCGCGGATCATCGCGAACGAATCGGCGCTCGAGAAAAACGCCGAACCGGGAATCGTGGAGATCGTCTGCTTGCCGGCGTTGATCAGGTCGGCGTCGACCTTGTCGTCGGTCGGGAACGGCCCGATGCCGAGCAGGCCGTTCTCGGACTGGAGCGTGACGTCCATGCCGGCGGGGATGAAATTGGCGACGAGCGTCGGGATGCCGATGCCGAGGTTGACGTAGAAACCGTCGCGCAGCTCCTGCGCGGCGCGCTTGGCCATCAGCTCGCGGATCGGCGACTCCTTCTTCGATGCGGCGGCACCCTGCACGGTGCGGAACTCGATGCGCTTCTCGTAATTCACGCCTTGGATGATGCGGTCGACGTAGATGCCCGGCGTGTGGATCTGGTCGGGCTCAAGTTCGCCGACCTCGACGAGGTGCTCGACCTCGGCGACGCAGACTTTGCCGCACGTCGCAATCATCGGGTTGAAATTTCGGGCGGTCCTGCGGAAGACGAGATTGCCGGACTTGTCGCCCTTCCACGCCTTGACGATGGAGACCTCGGCGCGGATGCCGGGCTCGAGCACGTATTCCTTGCCGTCGAAAACCTTGGTCTCCTTCCCTTCCGCCAACTTCGTGCCGAAGGCGGTGCGCGTGTAGAAACCGGGGATGCCCGCGCCGCCCGCGCGCAACCGCTCCGCAAGGGTGCCTTGCGGGATAAGCTCGAGTTCGAGTTCGCCGCCGAGGACTTGGCGTTCGAACTCCTTGTTCTCGCCCACGTAGGAGGCCATGACTTTTTTCACCTGCCGCGTCGTGAGCAAAATGCCCATGCCGAAGCCGTCGACGCCGGCGTTGTTGCCGACGATGGT
>JANXWT010000189.1 GCA_025351035.1 Opitutia bacterium
CACTTCAGCAGCTCGCGCGTGAACTTCGTGAACTCTTTCTGGTTGGGCTTGTGCAGGAGGATCTGGCCGGTCTGGAGAAACGCCACCAGGTTGTCGCCCACCCGGATCGGCACCGCGGAATCGCAGAGCCCGGCGAAACACTTGAGCGTTTTCGGCTCCAATTGCGCCTGCTCCTCCACTTTGCGTTGGAGTTGCAGGCAGGCCGCGCAGGAGTGGTTGGTCTTCGCCATCAGCGAGCAAAACGGGTTTTCGTTCGGGTCGGTGTGGAACGGCAGGTCGAACGCCTCGACGGCGCGCAGGTTGATCGGCAGCCCGGTGGTGTCGCGAAACGCCTTTTCATAATCGCGAAAAATCTTCGACTTTTTCAGTCGATCCACGAGCTCGCGGCTCTGTCGTTTCTTGTCGTCGGGCGTCACCACGCCGGAAATACAGCAGCCGGCCGGCACTGGCGCAAACACCTTTCGCACCGCCGCAGTTCATTTAACCGCCTTAATAGCCCACAGAAATCTTTTGCGGCGAACTCCGTTCGCGGATAGGAGTCGAAGAGCCTCGAAACCATGCCGTTGCCCTTGCCCACCGCCAGCATTCCTGCCCGCACCCTCATCCTGCGCGATGGGCGGAGCTACCGGCTGCGGCCACTGTCTGGAGCGGACGCCGGACTGGTCGTCGAATTCTTCCGCACCTTATCGCCCGAAACCATCCGTTCCCGCTACGGCTACCTTATCCGCAACATGACCCCCGAACGCGCGCACGAACTTGTCGCCGTCGCTCCCGAGCATGAGCTGCCGCTGGGCATCCTTGAACGCGATGCGGCCGGCCGCGAAACCCTCTGCGCGATGGGCCGACTGGTGATCGCGCCCGACGGCCGGGCCGCCGAATGCGCTTTCCTCGTGCACGATCACAAGCGCCGGCTGGGCATGGCCTCGCGCCTGCTCCACTACCTGCGGCTGGCCGGCCGGCGGCGGGGATTCCCGCGGCTCTTTGCCCAGGTGCGCCGCGACAACCGGGCCATGCTCCAGGTCTTCCGCGCGGCCGGCGCGCAACTGCATTTCTCCCACGACCTCGACGTCGTGGAGATCGACATCCCCGTCCGGAAGACGAAGTTTCTGTTCGACAAACCCCCGGCGGCTACTTCTTTTCCTCACATGGCCACGCCTGAGAAAAAACCATTTTCCTTCGCGAAACTCGCCGCCGACCTGGTGGTCACCGCGATCGCGTTTGTGATTTTCTACCAGCTCGTGAATTCGCATGTGCCGTCCAGTGACCCGAAGACGGTGATGTTCTTCGGCGCCTCCGCGGCCGCGTGCATGACGGGCGTGTTCTGGATCGCGATGCAGATGCTGAAGACCGTCTATCGCTTCCAGCGCGATTCCGGCAAGTAACCCGCCACCCGGCGGCCAACCCTCCCGCTCTGTGGCCGCCTCCGCAGCATCTGCCCGCCCCCGCACGACCGTCGCGGCCGAGGATTATCTTGAGAAAATCGAACAGCTCATCTCGCGCAAAGGCTACGCTCGCGTCGTCGACATCGCGACCGAGTTGAAAATTTCTCAGGCCAGCGTCACCGCCATGGTGCAGCGCCTCGACGGCGAGGGCTTCGTCAAATACGAGAAATACCGCGGCATGGTGCTGACCAGCTCGGGCCTCGAAGTCGCCCGCAAGATCGCGCACCGACACGCGCTGCTCACGGATTTTCTGCGCGCCATCGGCGTCACCGACGAGAAAGTGATCTACGACGACGTCGAGGGCATGGAGCACCACATCAGCCCAGAGAGCTTCAAGGCCATCGAGGCACTGACCCGCTACCTCGAAAAGACCCCCTCCGTCGTCTCGAAAGCCGCCGCCGCCAAAGCGGCGAAGTGACGCGACGCGCTCAGAGCGAGTTGTCGAACTTCAGCAGGTCGTCCTTCGACTTCTTCGAGGGCTGGCCGAAATTGTAGACGAACCCGAGATAGACGATGCGCGAGCTGCGCCGCCGCGTGATTTCCTCCCGCAGCGCCAGGGTGTCGAACACACTGGCTTCTCTCAACGAGTTGAAAATATCCGACACCGTGAGCACGAGCGCGGCTTTCTTTTGCCAAAGGTCGTGCCGCAGGCCGGCGTTGGCGACGAACGACGGCCGGCGTTCACCCTGCGGGGTCAGCCGCGCCGAGACGTAGTTTGCGTTGAGCTGCAGCAGTGTGTCGTGCGGCAAATGCAGCGTCGCACCGACCTTGGCCAGCCACGAGACATCGGACTTGCTGCCACTGAAGCCGAGGTTAGACGCGTCGATCGTGTTGAAGAACGTGTTCGAACTGAAGTTGAGCGTGACCAGGTGACCGAGGCCGGTGTTGGCCGTCAGCTCGAGGCCGGTGGAGCGGTTCGCCGCGAGATTTTCCCGCGTGGAGAAGAGCACGCCGTTGCCGATCGCGCGCGTGATACTCGTGAAGCCGTGGTAGAGATAGCGATGATAAACCGTCGACGTGAAGCTCGTGTCGGCGTGCCGGAAACTGTAGCCCGCCTCGACGGAGTGAATGTCCTCCGGCAACAGGTGCGGATTGCCGGCGCGCAGCGTGAACGGATCGGCGAACTCCGGGAACGGATTCAGGTCGTCGCTCTCCGGCCGGTGCACGCGGTGGCTGTAGTTCAACTGGAGTTCGTGCTCGTCGCTCAGCCGGTAAGTCAGGTGCAGGCTGGGATAGATGCGCGCGTAGTCGTTGGGCACGGTCACGCCGGTGTTGACGAGCAGGGATTTCCCGGAGGTCAGCTCGGGCCGCACCCCGGCGAGAAAACCGAAACGGTCGAAAGTGCGCGCATAGGTCGCATAGAACGCGTGGATCGTCTCGTCATAGATGAAGCGGTTGGACTGCGCCGCGTCGCGCACGAACACCCCGGTGGCCGGGTCGAACGACTCTGCAAAAAAATCCGCGTCGAGCCGGTTCGTCGTGCGCGTGTAGCCCGCCTCGAATTTCGCACCGCCATCAAGCGGGCGGACGTATTCGACGATGGCCTCGCTGCCGCGCTCGTGCGGCTGGATGAGCGTGTTGTCGAACGTCGTCGCGTGCGCCGGCGTGCGGAAGATGTCCGCGAAGTGATTGTCCTCCGTCTCGTGCTTGGCCGAGGCCTTCACCTCGAAGTTCAGCTCGTGCCCTTCCTCGAACGTGTGCTGCCACGTCGCGTTGAACTCCGCCTCCTGTTCCAGCTCCGGGTCGCGCCGCGTGCGGTCGAAGTCTCCAATGACTGCACCGCTGGCATCGCGGAAAATATTATGGTCGGTCGCGAGCCGGAGAAACGTGCGGCGATTAAAGTCGCCGGTTAACCCGAATTGGTCGTGCTCGCCGACCGACCAGTCGATGCCGGCGCGGCCGAGCCGGAAGAACGGGCGCGAGTGCTCCACCGTGCGCTTCTCGGCGCGGGTCACCACGCCGGTGACCGGATCGACAAACGTCCGGATGTCGCTCGCGGTGCGGAGGCGATCGTCCTGCCGCACGCTGTAGCCGCCGAAAATGTTGAACGCGCCGGGGCGGTAGTTGGCGGTGAGGCCCGCGTTGTAGCGGCTGTCATTGCCCACGCTGAAATTCGTCGTGCCGGAGAAGCCGCCCACGTGCTTGCGCTTGAGCGCGATGTTGATGATGCCCGCGGTGCCGTCGGGTTTGTATTTTGCCGAGGGATTCGTGATCACTTCGATCTTGTCGATGAGATCGGCCGGCAACTGCTGCAGCACTTCCGCACGGCTCTTGCCCATGAGCGTCGACGTGCGGCCGTTGACGAGGATCAGCACATTGTCCGAACCGCGCAGGCTGACGTTGCCGTCGATGTCCACGCTCACCGACGGAATATTCTGCAACAGATCGCTCGCGGAGCCGGTAGTGCTCTGGATTTCCTTGCCGACGTTGTAGGTCTTGCGGTCGATCGCGTTCAACTGCGTGTCCTGCTTCGCGCGCACCTCGAATTTCTCCAGCTTCACGGCGTCGTCCGCCGCGCTGAGATTGCCCAAATCGAACTCCCGGTGTTGCGCATCGACGGTGAAGGGCGACGTTACTTTCGCGTCCGCGCCGACTAGGCCGTAAGTCACGGCGTAACTGCCCGTCGGCACCTTTTCCAAAGTGAAACGGCCGCGGTTGTCCGTCACCGTGCTTTGCACGACGACGCCGTCGGCTCGCTTGAGCGTCACGGCGACGAATTCCAGCGACCGGTGCGAACCCCGATCGACAACGACACCGGCCACGCTACCCAACTCCACTGCGCGTTTCTCCTTCGTTGCGCCGCTGCCGTCGGCCGCAACCTCGGGCTTCGCATGGGCGAAAGCTCCGAGAAAAACAGTAGCGGCGATACCGCAAAAAAATAATTTCAACATGACGCGGTCTCAGTCGACTCACACGTCCACTACGTCGGAGCTCTTGCGGCGCTTCGTCAGACGCGCGGCCACAAGGATGGCGACTTCGTAGAGCACGATCAGCGGCAGTGCGAAGAGCGACTGGTTGATCGGGTCCGGCGTCGGCGTGACGACGGCGGCGATGATAAAGATCACCACGATGGCGTGCCGGCGGTATTTGCGGAGCGTCGCCACCTGCACGATGCCCATGTAGACGAGCAGCAGGATCAGCAGCGGAAACTCGAACGCGCCGCCCATGCCGAGCACGAGCCACATCAGCAGACTGTAGTAGCGGTCGGCCGTCCACAGCACCGTGTAGCCCATCAGCTGGTTCAGCTCGAATGCCACGCGAATCGTGCTCGGCGTGAGCACGAAATACCCGAATGCCGAACCGCCAAGAAACAGCAGGAACGCCGCACTCGCCGTCGGCAGCAAGACTTTCTTTTCTTTTTGCGAGAGTGCGGGCGCGACGAACTGCCCGGCGAAATAGAGCATGAACGGCAGCGACATCACGAAGCCGCCGATGAGGCAGATGTCGATAACCACATTGAATACGCCCATCGGACTGTTCGTGACGAGGTCCGTCTTCAGTTTCGGGTAGGCGGCCTGGGCCTGTTCGAGCGGCCAGTTCAGCAGGTGAGCGGCGGCATCCACTTGGTAGGCGATGATCGTGACGAAGACGCCGAACACCACCGCGCACTTGATGAGCGTCCAGCGCAGTTCCTCAAGATGCCCGAAGAACCCCATGGCCTTGCTGCCGGCCGGCGCACCCTTCCCGCTCTCGTCAGTTGTCGATCGTTCACTCAAGGGCGCACTTAGAAGCAAGAATCTCCGCCGCACGCAATTCCCGTATTCGTTTGCGCCCGGGACGTTGCCGGTTTGCGCAGTTTTCGCCAAGCATTGCGCGGCCTCCGCCGTTGACACCCCCGGCGGGCCGCGCTGCGATGTCGCCTTCGTATCGCAAATTTTTCCAACTGAAACCTCCCTCGATCATGGCCAAAAAATCCAAAGCCAAAAAGCCCGCCCGCAAGGCCGCGCCCTCCAAGAAACCCGCCGCCAAAGCCGCCCCCGCGCGCCAGGCCCTCAAGTGCGTCTACTCCTGGGGCGCCGGCAAAGCCGACGGCCACGGCGGCATGAAAAATCTCCTCGGCGGCAAGGGCGCCAACCTCGCCGAGATGACGCGCATCGGGCTCCCCGTGCCCCCGGGCTTCACCATCACCACCGAAGTCTGCACCTATTTCTACGCCCACAAGAAAACCTACCCGAAGGAACTGCAGGGCCAGATGGAAGCCGGCATCGCCCGCATGGAAAAAATCATGGGCACGCGCTTCGGCGCCACCGACGGCATGCCGCTCCTCGTCGCCGTCCGCTCCGGCGCGCGCGACTCGATGCCGGGCATGATGGACACCATCCTCAACCTCGGCCTCAACGACCAGACCGTCCTCGCCCTCGTCAACGCGACAAAGAACGAGCGCTTCGCGTGGGACTGCTACCGCCGTTTCATCCAGATGTATGGCGACGTCGTCCTCGGCGTGCAGAAGAACGAAGGCGAAGACCACGAGCCGTTCGAGACCGTCATCGAAAATTTCAAGCACGAGACCTACCACCGCGACATCGTCGACAGCGAGCTGACCGCCGCCGACCAGCGCGAACTCGTCGCGCGCTTCAAGGCCCTCGTGCTTGAGCGCACCGGTCACGTGTTCCCGAACGATCCGTGGGAACAGCTGCGCGGCGCCGCGGGTGCCGTGTTCGGCTCGTGGATGAACGACCGGGCGTGCGTCTACCGGCGACAGTACGGCATTCCCGACGAGTGGGGCACCGCCTGCAACATCATGGCGATGGTGTTCGGCAATCTCGGCGACGACTGCGCCACCGGCGTGGCCCTGACGCGCGACGGCTCGCTCGGCGCTCCCGGCATGTGCGGCGATTATCTCATCAACGCGCAGGGCGAGGATGTCGTCAACGGT
>JANXWT010000215.1 GCA_025351035.1 Opitutia bacterium
TGCCAGTGCGGAGGCGAGCGTGCGCAACATCCATTTCGATCGCATCGGTGAGAACAGCGGCAAGCGTTTGAGTGTAGGCTTGGGAAGGCATATTGCTGATAATATTTTAGGGCTGCGTAGAAAACCTACGCTGGCTTGGCCCGCCTACGGGATGAAGCGAGTTAGCTGACGCTGTTTCAATCTCTGATTTCCGTGCGGGGAATTGCTCACCCCATCCACGCCGCGATGGCGTCGACGATTTTGTCTTTGCTCGGGCGGTAGACGGTTTCGAGTTCGGGGGCGAAGGGCACGGGGAGGTCGAGTGCGGCGATGCGCAGGGGCGCGGCTTTGAGCGAGCCGAAGAGTTCCTCGGTGAGGCGCGAGACGAGTTCGGCGCCGAAGCCGTGCGTGCGGCGGCCTTCGTGCACGACGACGAGGCGGCCGGTGCGGGCGACGGAGGCACGGATGGCGTCGAGCTTGAGCGGCGAGAGCGCGCGGAGGTCGAAGAGGTCGAAGGTGGTCTCGTATTCCTCGGCGAAGTAGGTCGCCGCGGCGTCGCAGTGCTGCACCATCTCGCCGTAGGTGACGATGGTGGCGAAATCGCCGCTGCGGATTTGTTTCGGTTGCCAGACCTCGCGGTAGTTCGGGTCGAACTTCACCGGGTGTTTGCCGCGGCGATAGAGGCCCTTGTGCTCGAAAATGATGACGGGGTTGTCGTCCTCGTAGGCGGCGAGGAGGGCGTTGAAGGCGTCCTGCGGGGTCGACGGGTAGAGGGCTTTGAGGCCGGGGAAGGCGAGGATCGACGCCTCCATTTCCTGCGAGTGGAACGAGCCGAAGGTGAGGCCGCCGCCGCAGGGAAAGCGGAAGACGACGGGGACTTTTTGGCCGGCGCGGAAATGGTAGGTCGCGGCGTTGAGCGTGAGCTGCGTCATCGCGTCGGTGGCGAAGTCGGCGAACTGGAATTCCTCGATCGGGCGGTGGCCGATGCACGCGAGGCCGATGGCGTAGCCGGTGCTGGCGGATTCGCAGAGCGGCGTGCTGAACACGCGCGGGCGGCCGAAATCGCGGAGCAGGTGCTCGGTGACTTTGAACGCGCCGCCGTAGGTGCCGATATCCTGCCCGAGCACGAGCGACTCGGGACGCTCGGTGAGAATTTTGCGGAGACCTTTGTTGATGGCTTGGGCCATGGTCAGCTGCTCCGCAGCTGACGAGGCGAGAGGTGTCGAGCCAATGCTCGGGACCCACGGCATCGCGGGGGCGTCGGGGGCGAAGAGGTCTTCGACCATGCCGTCGGGCGTGACGGGCGGGAGCGCCATCGCGGACTTGATGCACGACTCGACGAACTCGCGCACTTCGGCGTCGATGGCGTCGAGGCGGGCGGCGAGGCCGGAGTCGGCGAGTTTCGCGCGCCATTTGGGCAACGGGTCTTCGGCGAGGATGGCCTCGGCCTCGCCGGGCTTCATGTAGTCGCAGGTGTCGTAGGCGGCGTGACCGCGCAGGCGGAAGGTGTGCGCCTCGATGAGGATGGGGCGCGGGTTGGCGCGGACTTTCTCGATGGCGGCGCCGAGCGTGCGGAGGACGTTCTCGGGGTCGGCGCAGTCCATCGCGAGGCCTTCCATACCGTAGCCTTTGGCGCGCTCCCAGAGATTGGGCGAGACGAACTGTTCGCTGGTGGGCGTCGAGTAAGCGTAATGGTTGTTCTCGATGACGAAGATGACGGGCGCGGAGATGAGCGCGGCAAGGTTGAGCGATTCGTGGATGTCGCCGGTGCTCGACGAGCCGTCGCCGAAAAACGTGAAGCCGACCGCGGGGCGGCCGGAGCGGCGCTGCGAATCGGTGGCGCCAATGACGTTCGAGAGCATGATGCCGAGGTGCGAGATCATCGGCAGGCTGCGGGTCTTCGGGTCGCCGTGGTGGATATTGCCCTCGCGCGCCTTGGTGGGGCTGCCGCTGTTGGCGAAGTATTGGCAAAGGTGGTCGCAGAAGTGGTCGCTCCACACGATGTGTCCGCCGAAATCGCGGTGCGAAAACGAAACGACGTCGACGGATTTGTCGGCGAGGAGCGCGAGCGGGACGATGAGGGCCTCGTTGCCCTGGCCGCCCGTCACGGTGCCGCGGATGAGGCCCTGGCGGAAGAGATCGAGGATGCGGTTGTCGCCGGTGCGGGCGAGTTGCATCCACGCGTAGGTGCGCAGGAGGGCTTCGGCGCGGTTGGCCGCGAGGTCGGCGAGGCGGAGGTAGCGATTCTGAAAGAGAGCGGGCGTGGCGGGAAAACTCATGAGCGTGGACCGCGAACGTGGCGCGGCCGCGGCGGCGCTTCGAGGAAAAAAGCGGCGCGCGGAACTTTGCCGAGGCTTGCCGCTCTACAGGCGGGAATTCGGGCCCACAATCCGTCAGAAGTCGAGCGTGTCACCTGAGACCATCAGCCGGACAACGTGGCCAGCCCGCCCGGCGCGGTGGGCGAAATCCGCCGCGTCCTGCGCGATGATCGGCCAGGTGTTGTAGTGCATCGGCACGGTGAGCTTGGGCTTGAGGAATCCGAGTGCGTCGAGTGCGTCGTCGGGCCCCATCGTGTAGTTGTCGCCAATGGGAAGCATCGCAAGGTCGAGACCAACGCGGCCGATCAACTGCATGTCGAGGAAGAGCGCGGTGTCGCCGGCGTGGTAGATATTCTTGCCGTCGGCGGCGATGAGCAGGCCGCAAGGAGAGCCGAGATAAATCGGGTGCAAGCCGGCCCCGACGCTGGAACTGTGGTGGGCGAGGGTGAGTTTCACTCGGCCGAAGGGGAAATTGGCACCGCCCCCGGGATTCAGGCCGTGGGTCTTGGCACCTTGCGCGCCGAAATACTCGGCAATCTCGTAGTTGGCGATGATCGTGGCGCCACAGCGTTTCGACAGGGCAAGCGCGTCGCCGATATGGTCCTCGTGGCCGTGCGAAACGAGGACGAAGTCGCAGGCGATGTCGGCCGCGGGAGTCTTGCAAGCCGGGTTGCCGGTGAGGAATGGATCGAGGACAAGGCGGGCTTGCGACGTCTCGAGCAGAAAGCACGAGTGACCGAAATAAGTGAGGCGCATGCCGCCAGTTTATGCAGCGGCGCTCAGAGTCAACGGCGGGACACAGTCTTGAAACCACATGGACACAAATGAACACAGATACCTTGGACCACGCGACTGATGAGGGAAAGTCTCGGCCACTGAATGGATCCGAACCGAGATTGTCCGTCTCCGATCTATCTGTGCAGATTTGTGCGTATCTGTGGTTGAATTGCTCCAGCTTAGCTGCGCGATTCGTCGAGCCAGCGGCGGGCGGCGGCGAAATCCGGTGGGCCGAGTCCGTGGCCGGCGGCGTAGGTGTGCAGCGTGACGCTCGCGCCCGCGCGGCGGAAAATCTCCGCCAACCGCGGCGGATGGTCGGGCGGCACAATCGGGTCCTGAGCGCCCGAAGAAATGAAGAGATGCTTGCCGGTCAGGTCGGGGAGTTGCGGTGGGTCGAGCACGACCATCGGACGGAGGAGAACCGCAGCGGCGAGCGACTCGGGACGGAGAAGCAGCATTGACGCGGCGATGTTGGCGCCGTTCGAGAAACCGATGGCGGTGAGCCGCGCCGCGTCGAAACCGTAGCGGACGGCGGCGGCCGCGACTAAGCCGGCGAGCGCGCGAGTGCATTTGTCCACGTCGGCGAAATCGAAAACACCCTCGGCGAGACGACGGAAGAAGCGGAGTTGGCCGTGTTCGTTTACGTCGCCCCGTGGGCTGAGTAAGGCTGAGCCGGGCGAGAGCGAGCGGCCGGTCGTCAGCAAATCGTGTTCGTCGCCGCCCGTGCCGTGCAAGAGAAGCAGCGGTGGCGCGGCGGAGTTGGTGCCGGGTTCAAAGACGTGCTGATAGGAGAGTGGGCTCATGCTTTGGGGCAGGGAAGCGGCTCAGTTGAGCTTGGGCAGCGCGGCTTCGATCTCGGCGCGGTGTGGTTCGAGGCGCGGCGGCAGCGAGAGGAAACTGCCGAGCGACTCGACGGGCTCGTCGATGGCGAAGCCGGGTTGGTCGGTGGCGATTTCGAAGAGCACCCCCGCGGACTCGCGGTAGTAGATCGAACGAAAATAGGCGCGGTCGATCACCGGACTGACGTGCAGCCCGCGCTGCTGGAGCAAAGCGAGGGCGTCCTCCTCCGCGGCATCGTCGGCGACGCGGAAGGCGACGTGGTGCACTGTGCCCGCGCCGCTCAGGCCGCGCGGAATTGCCGGGTCGGTCAGCAGGTCAACATAGGTGCCGGGGCCGCCCGTGGTGACAGTGTAGCGTGTGCGGTGCCCTTGCACCGCGACGAGACGGTAGCCCATGGTATCCGTGAGCAGCGCAGCGGTCGCCTTCGCGTCGGAGAGTGCTAGGGTAGAGCTGTGGAAACCGCGGATGGCATGCTCGGACGGAATGTTTTTTGCCGGTGCCGGGACGCGAGCATCGGTTTCGGCCGTTGCGATCAACTCCAGCGGCAAGCCGTCGGGATCGGTGAGCGCGAGCACTTGGTCGGCGAAGCGTTGCTCGATGGGCTTGGTCGCGACGCCGAGCTTCGGCAGATGCGCTTGCCAGAAGGCGAGCGAGCCGGCGGGAATGGAGAACCCGACGGCGGACGATTGGCCGGTGCCGGGACGCCCGCGACGCAGACCGGGCCACGGAAAGAAAGTCAGCACGGTGCCGGGCGAGCCGGCGTAGTCGCCGTAGTAGAGGTGGTAGGTGCCGGGGTCGTCCTGATTGACCGACTTCTTGATAAAGCGCAGGCCAAGCGCGCGGGTGTAGAAATCCAAGTTGCGCCGAGCGTCGGAGGCCATGGCGGTGATGTGGTGGAGGCCGAGGATGTTTGCTTTCATAGTAAAGATTTGATGTCGAAATATAAGGAAAACCAAGCTCAGCTGTGCAGGCCAATTTTTTTGCAGAGGCGACCGAGGTCGAGGAGCTCGGTGGAGGAGAGCGCGGCCATCTCGCGCGTCACGTTGGCGAGGACCTTGGGGAAAATCTCGCTGATGAATGCCTGGCCTTTCTCGGTCAGTTTGACCACGACGAAGCGGCGGTCGGCGGGATCGCGCTCCCGCAGGACGTAGCCGGCCTTCTCAAGATTGTCGACGACCAGAGTGAGATTGCCGCCGCTGCGCAGAAGTTTTTCAGCGAGCTCTCCTTGGCAGAGCGGTCCGATGTGGTGGAGTGATTCAAGGACCCCAAATTGGGTAACCGTCAGGCCCTCGGGCAGGACCGCATGGATGCGGGTCGAGACCGACTCGGCCGCGCGCTGGAGCTTGATGAAAGCGTTCAGGGCGTTGATCTCTTCGATTGAGCCGCGGTGTCTTGTTCCCATGGCATATCGCTTTGATGTGATATGCTATGATGTCAAAGGAAAACTGAGAACCATTCATCGATCACGCTACCTTTTTATCAGGCCTCGATTTTCTGAACGCGGGAAACATGGCGGCCTCCCTCAAAGGGCGTCTCCAGCCAGACCCTGACTATTTTCAGGGCCAACTCTTCATTCACTGTCCGCTGACCGAGCGACAGCACATTGCCGTCGTTGTGCGATCGGTTCCAGATGGCGACCTGTTCGGTCCAGCATAGACCGCAGCGCACGCCGCGAACCTTGTTGGCGACAATGGCCTCGCCGTTGCCTGAGCCGCCTAGCACGATGCCGCGCTCGCACTCACCGCGGGCCACGGCCTCGGCCGTCGGCCGGATGAAGTCCGGGTAATCGCAAGGCGCCTCGGATGATGTGCCAAAATCCCGCACCGTGTGGCCATCGCTCAGGAGCAGGGCCTTGATCTTTTCCTTGTAGGCGAAGCCGGCATGGTCGGAGCCGATGGCGATGGTGAATTTTTTCATGGAAATTTCTGGGGGTGGCGAACGCAGCGGGGTTGCGGCTGTCGATATTCCGTCCATCGTAATCCCCGGCAAACAAATTCCTCCCATGCGTCTGTTCCAAATTCTCTTCAGTGCAGTTGCCCTGCTTTTGACCGCGGCCTGTTCGACAACCCCGCAATCGCGAATCGAAAAGAATCGCGGGGCGTTCGACGCGTTCCCCGCCGACGTGCAGGAAAAAATCCGGGCCGGCCGGGTCGACCTCGGCTTCACGCCGCCGATGGTGCGGCTGGCGCTGGGTGATCCCGCTCGCGAATTGAACCGCTCCAGTGCCGCCGGGCAGGAAGAGGTTTGGGTTTACCGGCGATCGTCGTCGGGTTTCAGTTTCGGCGTCGGAATCGGCGGCGGCAGCGGACACACCGGCTATGGCGGTGGGGTCTCGATGAGCACGGCCCCCGATTACGACGAAGATGCCATGCGGGTAATTTTCCGCGAAGGCAAAGTCACGGCGGTCGAGACGCGGGTGAAGTAACCGACTCGGTCCGGTCACCCGCCGTCGATCACGCGCAGAAACGCGGCGGTGTCAGCGAAGTCTGCAAACACCGCGGTCGGTCCGTGCGCCAGCAGGTCAGCCACGGAAAATCTGCCCGTGGAGACCCCGATAGTTTTTGCCCCGATGGCTTGGCCGCACTCGATGTCGTGCGGGGTGTCGCCGATCACAAACGTGTGCTCGGGTGCAAAATCGACCGCATGTTTTTCCTTCGCGCGTCGTAGGGCGTGGGGCCCGAGATCGTTGCGCACCGGGCTGTCGTCGCCGAAAGCGCCGAAGGCAAAATAGTGCCAGACCTTGTAGTGTTCGAGTTTGATATGGGCCCCGCGGTGCAGATTGCCAGTGAGCAGACCTTGCGCGACGTCGCTGCGCTGATGGAGCAGGTCAAGCAGCGCGAGGATGCCCGGCAGGACGCGGCCCGCCCGCGAAGTGACCTCCGTATGCAGCAATTCCAAGTAGGCCTCGAGGTAGCCGTGAATGGCTGCGGGCGTCACGGGCAGTTGGTTGTGCGCGAGCACCTGTGCGGCGATCCATTGGTCGGTGCGCCCCGAGAGATCCAGCTTGGTGAGATCAGGCCTGCGGCCATGCAATTTTTGAAACGCCCGGTCGAGCGCACCCATGCCGGCGCCCTGGGTCAGGATCAAAGTGCCGTCAATGTCCCAGAGAATGAGTTTCTTCACGGCCTTTCAGCAAGGGCGCGATCTGCGCTGCCGCAAAACAAAAAAATGCGTCCCAGGAGTTCGCACCGAGTGGGTAGGGAACGGACTGGCGCTACAGCGCGTGGATGGCGCTCTTGCTGACGGCGAGGCCGGCTTCCTTGATCGCCTCGCTCATCGTCGGGTGGGCGTGGATCGTGCGACCGAGGTCCTCGGCGCTGCCGCCGTATTCCATGTGCGTGACGACTTCGCTGATGAGTTCGCCCGCGCCTTTGCCGAGTATCTGCGCGCCGAGGATGCGGTCGGTCTTCGCGTCGGCGATGATCTTCACGTAACCGTCGGTGGCGTCGGCGGCGATGGCGCGGCCGTTGGCGGCGAAATTGAATTTGCCGACGTTGATCGCGCGGCCTGCGGCCTTCGCGGCGTCTTCGCCGAGGCCGACTGAGGCAACCTCCGGGTCGGTGTAAACGATGCCGGGGACGAGATCCCAATTGATGTGGCCGTGCTTGCCGGCGATCCACTCGGCGACCGCAACACCGTCTTCCTCGGCCTTGTGCGCGAGCATCGGGCCGGCGATGACGTCGCCGATGGCCCAGATGTGCGGCACGTTGGTGCGCAGGTGGGCGTCGACTTTGACGCGCTTCTTCTCGTCGAGCTGCACGCCGGCTTTGTCGAGACCGAGGTTGTCGGTGAACGGGCGGCGGCCGACGGACACGAGAACCTTGTCGGCGGCGAAGGAGAGTTTTTCCCCGCCGCGCTCGGCGGTCAGCACGCCTTTGGCGAAGCCGGTGACCTTGGCGTTGACCTCGATCTTGAGGCCCTGCTTCTGCAGCAGGCGCCAGAAATTGCGGACGATGTCGTCGTCGTAGGTGGCGACGATCTTCGGGAGAAATTCGACGACGGTCACGTTGCTGCCGAGGCGCGCCCAGACGGAGCCGAGTTCGAGGCCGATGGCGCCGCCGCCGACCACGACGAGATTCTTCGGGACCTCGGGGAACGCGATGGCGTGATCGCTCGAGACGACGGTCTCGCCGTCGAACTTCATGAACGGCAGCTCGACGGGCGCTGAGCCGGTGGCGATGACGAAATTTTTGGCGGTGAGGCGTTGGGAAGGGCCGTTAGGGATAACGGCCCCCACCTCGATCTCATTGGGAGAAATGAACGAGGCGTGGCCGGTGAAGGTTGGGATCTTGCGGCCTTTGGCGAGCAGGCCGACGCCGCCGGTGAGCTTGGCGACGACGGCGTCCTTCTTCTTGAGCATCGTGGGCAGGTCGGCTTCGACGGAGCCGAGTTTGATGCCGGACGCGGCGGCGTGGTGCTTGGCCCAAGCGAATTGCTCGCTCGTGTGGAGGAGCGCCTTGCTCGGGATGCAGCCGACGTTGAGGCAGGTGCCGCCGAGCGCGGAGCGTTTTTCCACGAGCGCGACTTTGAGGCCGAGCTGCTGGGCGCGGAACGCGCAGACGTAGCCGCCGGGGCCGGCGCCGATGATGACGATGTCGAAGGAGTCCATAAAGTTGAGTGCTGAGAGTTGAGGGTTGAGAGTCGGGCGGCGGAAAGTCTTTCAACCCTTAGCACTCAACTCTCAACTGCCGCGAAACGGCCTTACGCCCCGATCACAAGGCGGGCGGGATCTTCGAGGGCGTTCTTCACCGACACGAGGAAGGTGACCGATTCTTTGCCGTCGACGAGGCGGTGGTCGTAGCTGAGTGCGAGATACATCATCGGGCGGATGACGACTTGGCCGTTGTGCGCGATGGGACGGTCCTTGATCGCGTGCATGCCGAGGATGGCGCTCTGCGGGGCGTTGATGATCGGGGTCGCGAGGAGCGAGCCGAACACGCCGCCGTTGGTGATGGTGAACACGCCGCCTTCGAGCTCGGGCAAGGTGAGCTTGCCGTCGCGCGCTTTCTTCGCGGCGTCGGCGATGTCGCGCTCGATCTCGGCCATGCTCTTGCGGTCGCAATCGCGGATGACGGGGACGATGAGGCCGCGGTCGGTGGAGACGGCGACGCCGATGTCGAAGTAGTGGTTCGAGATGATGGTGTCGCCGTCGATCTGGGCGTTGATGCCGGGGACTTCCTTGAGCGCGTTGACGACGGCCTTCACGAAGAAGGACATGAAGCCGAGCTTCACGCCGTTCTTCTTCACGAAATCATCCTGATATTTCGAGCGCAGCGCCATGATGGCGGACATGTCGGCCTCGTTGAATGTCGTGAGCATCGCGGCGGCGTGCTGGGCTTGCACGAGACGCTGGGCGATCTTCTGGCGCAGCGGCGTCATCTTCTTGCGCGTCTGGCGTTCGCCGGTGGCGACCGGTGCGACGAAGGGCTTCGGGGTCGGCGTCGGCGCGGGCATCAGGGGAGCGGCGGGCTTCGTCTCGGTCGCAGCAAGCATGTCGCCTTTGGTGACGCGGCCGGCTTTGCCGGAGCCGGAGACGCTGGCCGGATCGATGCCGGTCTCGGCGGCGAGGCGGCGGACGGCGGGGGATTGCGCATCGGAATTCGCGGACGCGGCCTCGCGAGGTGAGGGCACCCCGCCGACAGGAGCGGCCGCGGCGGTGACGGCGGTGTCGATCACGGCGACGACGGCGCCGATCTTCACCTCGGCGCCGGCGGCGACCTTGAGGGAGATTTTGCCGGCGGCTTCGGCGGTGCCTTCGGACGTGATCTTGTCGGTCTCGAGTTCGAAGAGGACTTGATCCTTCTTCACGACATCGCCGTCAGCGACGTGCCACTTGGCGAGAATGCCGGAGGAGATGGATTCGCCCATCGAGGGGATTTTGACTTCGAATGACATGGTGGAGGAGGTTGGGTGCGTGCGGCTTGGGCTGCGATGAAGAGTTAGAGGGAGAAAGCGTCTTTGACGAGCGCGGCTTGTTCGACGCGGTGGACGGCGAGCTGGCCGACGGCGGGCGAAGCGGAGGCGTCGCGGCTGGCGTAGACGGCCTTGCGGAGGAAGATTTCCTCGAGCTGAGGCGCGATGAAACTCCACGCGCCGTTATTCGCGGATTCTTCCTGACACCAGACGAGTTTGGCGCCGGCGTATTTCTTCGCGATTTCCGCGAGACGCTTCGTGTGGAGCGGATAGAGCTGCTCGACGCGCACGATGGCGGTGTTGGCGGCGGAGTTCTTTTCGCGGTAGTCGGCGAGGTCGTAGTAGACTTTGCCCGAGCAGAGAATCAGGCGGTCGACTTTCTTGGCTGCGGCCGCGTCGTCGATGATTTCTTGGAAGCTGCCGGACGTGAAATCCTCGAGCGCGGACACGGCGGCCGGATTGCGCAGGAGAGATTTCGGCGACATGACGACGAGGGGCTTCCGGAAATCGCGCATGACCTGACGACGGAGTGCATGGAAATAATTCGCGGGCGTCGTGATGTTGGCGACCTGCATGTTGTCCTCAGCGCACATCTGGAGGAAGCGTTCGAGGCGGGCCGACGAGTGCTCGGGGCCTTGGCCTTCCTGGCCGTGCGGGAGGAGGAGCACGATGCCGCTGCTGCGCTGCCATTTCGATTCGCCGCTGGAGATGAACTGGTCGATGACGACCTGCGCGCCGTTGGCGAAGTCGCCAAACTGCGCTTCCCAAAGGCAGAGCATGTCCGGATAATCGAGCGAGTAGCCGTAGTCGAAGCCGAGCACGGCGGCCTCGGAGAGCAGCGAATTGTAGATGCAGAAACTCGCCTGCTTCGGGTCGAGGTTCTTGAGCGGCGAATATTTTGCGCCCGTCTCGTTGTCGTTGAACACGGCGTGGCGGTGGCTGAACGTGCCGCGCTCGCAATCCTGTCCGCTCAGGCGAATCGGTTTGCCCTCGAGCATGAGCGTGCCGAACGCGAGCGCCTCGCCGAAGCCCCAGTCGTAGGGGCCGTGCTTCTTGTGCGCCTCGGCGCGGGCCTCCATAAAGCGTTTGATTTTCGGGTGCGGCTTGAAGTCGGCGGGCACGCTCGTGAGCGAGCGCACGACGCGGTCGATCAACGCGGCGCTGACGGCGGTGTCGATGGCCTTGTGCGTGTAGGCCGGCTGGAAGATGGCGTTCGAACCCTTGAACGGATCGGCGGCTTTGCGTTTCGCGGCCTTCGAGGCTTCGCGTGCTTTGGCTTTCTCCAGGTTCTCCTCGAGCGTCGCGGAATACTCGGCCTTGATCGCGTCGCCTTGGTCGGCGGTGAGCGAACCCTCGGCGACGAGCTGGCGGGTGTAGAGCGTGGAGACGAGTGGGTGCGCGGCGATCTTGCGGTAGAGCGTGGGTTGCGTGAACGACGGCTCGTCGGACTCGTTGTGGCCATGCTTGCGGTAACAATACATGTCGATGAACACATCGCTCTTCCACTGGCAGCGGTATTCGAGCGCGAGCTGCGTGACCATGCAGACGGCCTCGGGGTCGTCGCCGTTCACGTGGAAAATCGGGGCCTCGATCATTTTTGCGATGTCGGTGCAGTAGTGGGTCGAGCGCGAGTCGTGCGGGTCGGTGGTGAAGCCGATCTGGTTGTTGACGACGAAGTGGACGGTGCCGCCGGTCTTGTAGCCGGGGAGCTGGGAAAAGTTGAGCGTCTCGGCGACGATGCCTTGGCCGGCGACGGCCGCATCACCGTGTGCGAGGAGCGCGAGGACCTTGCGGCGCTCGACCATGTCGTCGCGCAGGCGCTGCCGCGCGCGGACTTTGCCCTCGACGACGGGATTCACGATCTCGAGGTGCGACGGATTCGTGGCGAGGCGCATTTCGACTTTCTTGCCCGATGTCGTGGTGAGCGTGGACTCGTAGCCGAGGTGGTATTTCACGTCGCCGTCGCCCGCGACGGTGTCGGGGACGTAGTTCTCGGAGAACTGTTCGAACACCAGTTCGAACGGTTTCCGCATGACGCTGCAAAGGATATTCAGGCGACCGCGGTGGGCCATGCCCATCACGACCTCCTCGACGCCCGCGCCGGGGCACGCGTCGATCAGCGTGTCGACCGCGGCGATGAAACTCTCCGCGCCCTCGCCGGAGAAACGTTTCTGGCCGACGTATTTCGTGTGGAGAAATTTCTCGAACAGCTCGGCCTTGTGGAGGCGGCGGAGGATGCGGACCTTCTGCGCCTTGGTGAATTTCGGGCGCATGAAATTCGGCTCCATGCGCTCCTGCAGCCAGCGGCGGACTTCGGTGTCCTGGATGTGCGTGTATTCCACGCCGACGGTGGAGCAGTAGGTTTTTTCCAGAGCGGCGACGATGTCGCGCAACTTCATCGGCGCGCCGACGTGGTAGTGGCCGACGTCAAAGGCGGTATCGAGGTCGGAGTCGGTGAGACCGAACGCCGCGAGCGCGAGCTGCGGGTTGCGCGCGGGCGCGGAGGCGAGGGGATTGAGGTTGGCCTGCGTGTGGCCGATGGCGCGGTAATGGTAGAGGAGGCTGTCGACCTGCGACTGCTTGCGGCTGTCGATCACCGGCGCGCCGGCGCTCGCAGAGGCGGCGGGCGACTGGCCGTTGCTGCCCAGCGTGAAACCCTGGAAGAACGCGCGCCAGGTCGGGTCGACGCTATCGGGATTTTCCTGCCAGCGCTGGTAATACTCCTCGACCAGCGAGGCGTTGGCTCGTTCGGAGACGTTGACGGAATTCATGGAGGCGTGGGGAAAAGAGGATCGCGGGCCGTGAGCGCCGTCGGTGGCGTGGATGCAGCCGCGGGAAAGGACAACTCAGCACCCGTCGCGGGACGACACAAGGTCATTCCCGGCGCACGATGGGGGTTGAAAAGGGAATTATGCGCCGCTACGCGCATGGGAGTAATCGCTAATAACCCGCCGCCCGCCCATGACCGAGACGAAGATCAAAGACGCGCTAATCCGGTTCGACGCCGGGATTAAGCAATCTGATGGCCCCGCCATCTCCGCCGCCCTGAACGACGTCGA
>JANXWT010000266.1 GCA_025351035.1 Opitutia bacterium
ATCTAGTTATGACGTTGTGTTTAGATCATGTCGTAGCTCCAGAGGGCGCCGTTGCCGCCGGTGAATTGGAGTTTGATGACGTAGGGCGCTTGCGGGCTGATCCAGAAAATCAGGTGGCCCGACTTGGGCGAATCGGCTTCGACCACAAAAGTGTGCGCCGTCCTGCCGGCGCCGGCGGCAACGTCCTCCTCGCGCACGACTTTGAATTTCACGGGACTGACGGTCGGGTTGAATTCGTCGAGGGTCTGAAACGAACCTTCGAAACCGACCTTCAACGGCGCGCCAGCAAGCAGCATGCCCCACATGCCGCCGTGGTAATCGAACACGGGCGCATCGAGTTTCAGTTCGGTCGCAGCGGCCGCAGGCGCAGGCTGCGGGGCGTTGGGTCCCTGGCGTCCGCCGGACGACATACGCTCGATGGCTATGGTTTTGCCGTCAAATTTCAAGCGCGTGAAATTCTCCGGATCAGGAGCAATCCACTCGCGGCTCAAGGGTGCAAGCGTGTGCGCATCGAAGACATTGATGGTAATCACTGTCTTGCCAGGACTCGCGTAGCGACCCGCGGTCTGCATGCGCGAGAACGCGGCGCGACCGTCGACGGTCGTGGCCACCATCTCGTCGGCCCAGATGCCGAGCTTCACTTTATCTTTGCCCAGAGGAGTGATGGAATACTCCCACTTGTTCGTGTAGGGTTGGAAACGGTCGCCGTTGATGGTGCCGTCGCCGACCGTGATCGCGATGTGGTCGGCACGGAGCGTGGTGAGGCCGAATCCGACCGCGAGGAAAAGAATCTTTGGGAGACGCATAGGGCGGCCAGCTTGCACCACGGGTGCACCGGGCAAAGCCTCACTCGACCAAACGCCGAATCATCGTGCCAAACCGTCTATTCTTGTCGATACCCTACAGTAGCTGCGGCGGCCTAATGCGCGGCGCCGTTGCGCCAGTCGGCGGGCAACACCGACTCCACCCCGAGGATGTAGACGCGGTAGTAGAGGCCAAAAATCACACCGCCCAGTGCGAGCAGGAACAGCACCTCGCCCAGTCCGCCGCCGTGGGTGCGGCTCGTGCGGCGCAGCGACTGGATGCACCAGATAATCCCGGGCGCGACCGCGTAGGCCATGACCGACGCGCCGAACAAGACCAGCCCCATGATGAACAGCGTGCGCCAAAGGCTGTCATCAATCAGCCGCGACTTGTAGGAGACGATTTCGTTGCAGAGATTGAGCAGCAGCAGACAGCACGGGAGCACATAGTAGCGTTCGAGCGCGGTGTTGGTTTTCATGGGCAGATTGGCGATGAGGCAAAGTTCGCCGCTTGCCAAAACAGAAAATCTACATTCCCAAGGGACACGCGCATGGCCACCTACCTCTACGAAACGATTCCCCGACAGGCCGGCACTGCGCCGCGCCGCTTCGAGGTCGTGCAAAGCATGAAGGACGCGCCCTTGGCCAGCGATCCCGCCACCGGCGAACCTGTCCGGCGCGTCATCACCGGCGGCTACGGTTTTATCGGCCCGGCGGGACAAACCGCCGCGTCCTCTCCCGCACCTTGCGCCCCCGGCTGCGCCTGCCATGCCGGCTCGAAAATTCCCCAATTTTGAAAACCAAAACCACCACCGCCATGTTCAACTTCAATACGCCGGACCTGACCAAATGTCCGCCCCGTAGTCCGCGCACCCGCCTCGGCGGCTTTGCCCATCTCCCCCGCTTGCTCGACAAGGCCCGCGCCCATGTCGCCGGTATTAACGGTGACTACCACTACGACTGCGGCATGGACCAGCACTTCTGGGCATTCACGGGCATCAAGGCCCGCTACTTCCTCAAAGCGGTGAAGGCCGGCCAGAGCGACAGCGAACTGCTCGCTTTCGTGCGCCAGCACCTGAAGCCGCGCCGCACGCAAGCCGAGATCGTCACGTGGTCCGCGTGGTTCGAGAACCGCGCCCCGTCCGCCACCGAGGGTCGAGAATTCTTCAACGGCGTCCACGCCAAGATCGCACCCAAGCGGGAAGATGTCTCCACCTGGTTCGAGCTGCTCGAACTGGATGACTTCGTGAGTTTCGGCGGCCGACCCTGAGCCGGGCGGCGCACAGCGTCCTACAGCTCGGTGTATTTCTCCGAGCGGCCGCGCGACTTCTCGACGGGATACTTCGCCGCGTTGGCGGCGAGCTTCGCCTCAATGGCGGCGGCGAGGTCGATGTCGCAGATGTTGGCGAATTCGAGCGCATAGATGACGACGTCGGCGATCTCGGCCTCGATGGCCGGGCGCTTCTTTGGGTCGCGGGCGACGGCGCGCGAGGCTTTGGACCCCGCCCACAGGAAATGCTCCATGAGTTCGCCCGACTCGGCGGCGAGCGCCATGCTGAGGTTCTTCGGCGAATGGAATTGCTCCCAGTCGCGCGCGCTGACGAAAGCCTGCACGCGCGCGCGCAGCTCGGCCACGGTGGTCGTCGCATCTTGCATCGGTGTCATGCCGGCATGCTGACCGAGCGGCCGGCGGGCGTCACGCGGGAATAATCGCCACCCCGGCGCGTCATACCGGAAAAATTTCGCTTGGCGTCGCGCGCTTCAGTCGCAAGCTCGCCGGCACATTAACCCAATGGCATCGAGCCTCAAAGTTCATCGCCGCCTGTCTGGCACTTCGTTTACGAAGGCCGGGCTACAGCATGGCAGCATGAGCCTGTGCCCGCGCCAGTCGATTTGGGTTAATAAACTTACCCGCGCGGGCTGCCTGGCCTGACGAAACCGACCTAACGGTAATCGTCCCATTCCAGGAGTCCCGCCGGTGAAAACCGACGAGAGAGGAACCGTCCATGCCCATGATCATCCCACCCCCAAGTCCCAGCCAACTGCCCAGCGCGGAATTAAAGCCCTCTTTCCGCCAGCCGCACTTTGACTGCACCGATCTGCCCCAGGCGCTGACACTGCGCGTCTTTGTGCCCGGCGTCCACCCGAGCGGCGTGGAGATCACGGCGTCGGGTCCCGATTTCGGCATCACGGCGCGCAAAACCCATCTTGTCCGGGTAAACTTTCCCTCCCTCCACCTCGAAGGCGTCCAGCGGGACTACCAACTCAAGCTCCGGCTTGGCGTGGGTTACGATTACGCGGCGTTGCGGGCGGAACTGTCCGACGGCGTGCTCACCGTCTGGTTGCCGAAAAGGCAGCGCGCCGCGCCACCCGTGCCCGCGCACCGGCGTTACGTGGCCTGACTGCCGCCGCTCGCAATCTCAAAATGACGGCCGCGAAAGCGCGGCCGTCATTTTGAGATTGTCGGAAAATTTCTGGAACAACTGGCGATCCCGCGGGTTCTATCTACGAGTGGCCGCGGTCTGACCAACCGCCCCCACCGAGAAACCGTCATGACCTACTTCCCGCAAAATACCAAGCTGCGCCCGGCGATTCCGCCCAGTGCGCGCGTGCCCGTGCGACCGGCAATGTTGCGCGATGTGCTTTGGGGCCGGCCGCTGTTCAAGGCGCCGACGCTCCCGAATCCACGTCTCGCATTGGATCCCCTGCCCTTCACGGCCACCCGCATCACGCATCGCTCGCAGTAAGCGCCGGCTTGAGTCCGCTCAAGTCTCCGGCACCAGCCACTCGCAGCGCGCCGCCGCGCCCGCATCGGCGCACAAGTGGCGGAGCAATTCTGGCAGCACCGCGCGAATCGCGCCGTCAATTTTCCAAGGCGGATTGATGACCAGCAGTCCGCAGCCCTTCAGGCGCACCTGCGAGGCATCGCCGGCGACAGTGAGTTCGGCGAACAGGGTCGGCGGCAAACGCAGCGCCAACAGGGCCTCAAAAAGATCGTCAACCCGCGTCCGCTCGGTGACCGGATACCACACGGCGTAGACTCCGTCTGGGAAACGCCGGAGCGATTCGCTGAGCGCCTTGAGGATTTGGGCAAACTCGCCCAAGCTCTCGAAGGGCGGGTCAATGAGCACGAGGGCGCGTTTCTCCGGCGGCGGCAAATGGGCCTTGAGCCCCGTGTAGCCGTCCATCGCCTGCACGAGCACACGGGGCTCGCGCGCGAAATCAAAATCGAGCGCCTCGGCATCGTCAGGCCGCAGTTCGCAGAGCACAAGCCGGTCCTGCGGCCGCGCCGCCAGTCGCGCGATCCACGGCGAACCCGGATAAAAATGCAGCTCCGGCCCGGTCGCCCCGCGCCGGTCGTTGAACCGCCGGATCAGCGCCAGGTAGTCGGCGAGAGGAGCGGAAGCCGGCGCCTCGCCCCACACGCGACCGATGCCGGCGGGAAATTCCGGCTCACGGCTCCGGCCGTCGGGCAGCAGCATCGGCTCGGTCAGATCGTAACCGCCGCGACCGGCATGCGTGTCGAGGAACAGAAACCCCTTCTCCTTGGCCTGCATCGCCCGGATGAGTTGCAGCAACAGGACGTGCTTAAAAACATCGGCGTAGTTGCCCGCGTGAAAATGATGCCGGTAATTCATGAGCCGGGCGACGTTCAGACGACCGGCACTTTGACCACGGTCTTGTGCACGGGCACCGGTCCGCCGAGCTGCAGCGACGGCATGTGCCCATCGGTCGGGAAAAACACCGCCACGTCGCCGGCGCGCATCGCGAGGCGCGAGCCCGCCGCGCCCTCCGTGTATTTGATCAAATCGCGCTCGGCATCGTAGGCCTGGCTCACGGTGAGCCGGGCAATGTCCGCAACTTCTATCAGCTCCTCGCCCGCGACGATCACCTGCACGTCGATGTATTTGCGGTGCGACTCGAAAAAGCCCTCGGACCGCGGCTTGGAATCGTAACAAGCCTCGATCGCGAAAACGCCATCGCCCAGTTCCACTTTCCTCGACGTGCCGAGGGCGCGCGCCATGATGCGGGCATTCACCGGTGAGCCGGGCCGCAATGCCTCCGCCACATAAGCGAAGGCCGCGGCAAACTGCGGTGCGTGCCCGATCTGGGCGCGCAGGGAAATGAAGGGACCAAACTTGGCCATGCCCCGAACCATTGCACGCCGGCCCGGTGCGGCAAGGCCGATTGAACGCCATCTTTCGCTCAGCGTCACTCCATCGCGTGCTGCGCCTGTCCGACTAGCTCGATGAATTCCGTGCGGTAGCCGCCGGCGTCGTTGCCGATGCCGTCCCGCCCCCAAGCCGCCACTTCGGCCAGCGTGCCCGTGCCTTTGTAGGGTGAATCGCGCAGCACCATGCCGAAGGCCGCCACCGCCGCCGCGAACTTGAAGTCCTCGCTCGCGTTGGCGAACGCCGTGCCGGTATCCCGCAGCGTGAACTCCACCTTGCGGCTCACGTCGCCGGCCGGCTCCTTGTAGCGCAACTTTACCGTCAGCATTTCCGTCGATTGCCGGGCGACTGGCGCAAAGGCATCGCGATCCGCGCGGGGCGCGGCGGTCTTCTGGTATTTCAGCGCGTCCACCGAACCGACCTCCGGCATCGCCGCGCCCACCGGCACGACTTCATACAGCGCCGTGACCGTGTGGCCCGCGCCGATCTCGCCCGCGTCCACCCGGTCGTTGTTGAAATCTTCCTTGGCCAGCAGCCGGTTTTCGTAGCCGATGAGCCGGTAGGCCTGCACTTGCGCGGGATTGAACTCCACCTGGATCTTCACGTCCTTGGCGATGGTCACGAGCGTGCCGCCGGCTTGCTCGACCAAGGTTTTTTTCGCCTCTTGCAGCGTGTCGATGTAGGCGTAGTTGCCGTTACCCTTGTCGGCCAGTTTCTCGAGCGTGGCGTCCTTGTAGTTGCCCATCCCGAAGCCGAGCACCGTCAGGAACACGCCGCTCTTGGCCTTCTCCTCGATCAAACGCGTGAGGTCGCCCTCGTTGGTGACGCCGACGTTGAAATCGCCGTCGGTGGCAAGGATGACACGGTTCACGCCGCCGGGAATGAAGTTTGCCTTCGCGAGGTCGTAGGCGAGGTGGATGCCCATCGCGCCGTTCGTCGAGCCTTGCGCCTGCAGGCGGTCAATCGCGTCAAGAATTGTGGTCTTCTTCGCTGCGCTGGTCGAGGGCAGCGCCAAGCCCGACGCGCCCGCATAAACCGCAATGGCCACCCGATCGTCCGGCCGCAGCTTCTCCACCAGCAGCCGCAGCGACTGCTTCACTAACGGCAGCTTGTTCGGCTGGTTCATCGAGCCCGACACATCCAACAGAAAGATCAGATTGGCCGCGGGCCGCGCCGCGTCGCTCAGTTCGCGCCCTTTCAGCCCGATCCGCACGAGGCGGTGCTCCGGCGCCCACGGGGCGGCGGCCACTTCGAGATGCGCGGCAAACGGCACCTCGCCGGCCCCGCCCTGCGGCGCGACGTAGCGATAGGGGAAATAATTCACGAGTTCCTCGATGCGCACCGCATCCGCCGGTGGCCGCTGTCCCGCCACGAGGAAGCGCCGCACGTTCGCGTAGGACGCTGTGTCGACATCGACCGAGAAGGTGGAGAGCGGATTATCCGCCACGCGCAGGAAGGAGTTGTCGCGACGCCGGCTGTAAGCCTCGGTGTTGTGTTCGTCCGCCACGAAAACCGGTTGCTTCGTCAGCGAGCTTTCGCGTTGATCCATCGACGCAACGGCCGGTGTGCCCGCACCCATGACGGCAAATTTCTCCAACCTGCCCGTGTCAGGGCCCGACTGAGCCGCTCCGAACGAGACGTTGGTGCCGGCCGCGCCCTTGGCTGGCAGCGCCAAGGCCATCGGCGCGGGCGCGGACGCCGCGCGCATTTCCGGTTGGAGCGACTGCGCGAGTTCGCGAACTTCCTTCGCCTTGACGTCTCTCTCGCGATCCCGGTTCACCCGCCCAACTTCCCCCGCGGCCTGATCGGCCACAGTCATTTTCGCCACCGCTGGCTTGCTCGCCACCGAGGCGGCCGGCAATTGCATTTCGATGTATTGCTTGGGTTCCCGCAGCAATTCGTTCCGCTGCCAGTAGACAAAAAACACCGCGAAGCACGCCGCGGCCAATCCCGAGATCTTCCAATACGGAAACCCGACAATCTTGTCGAACGGTGCGGTCGCGTCGGCCGATTTCACTGTCGGTTCCACCATCGGCTCGTGTTCCAGCGCGCCGGTGAGCGACGCCACCATGGCACGAATCTCCGCGACGGTCTCCTGAGCCGCTGCATCCTGCGCGAGCACCTGCTCGAATTCGCCCCGTTCTGCCGCCTCCAGCTCGTTCAGAGCATAGGCAGTCAAACGCGGGTCATCGGGGAAAATTTTCGTTGGGTTCATTTTCTGTCCTTGGGCGGTGGGCCCGGTTAATCGGGTTGGGCAGTCATTTCCTGCCGCAGGGTCTTGATGGCCGTGTGCAGGATGAAGCCGACGTTCGTCACCGAGAGGGACGTGATGCGGCTGATCTCCTGGTAGCTGAATCCGTTTTGGAATTTCAGCCGGACGACTTCCTGTTGGTTGGGTGACAGTTTGCCGATCAACCGCAGCACGGCTTCGTGCTGCTCAGCCCGTTCCAGCGTCCGGCCGGGCCGGGGCTCGGAAGCGGTCAGGCGCTCGACTTGTCCATCGGCAAAGGGCTTCATGCGCCCCTCCTTCCGGAGCACGTCGAGCGTGCGGTTGCGGCAAACCGTGAACAACCACTCGACCACATGCCCGTCGAGCCGCTCGGGTGGTTGCGCCATGAGCCGGACAAAAGTGTCCTGCACAATGTCGCGTGCGCCCTCGGAGTCGCCGCCGAGCAGTCTCGTGGCGTAGCGCAACAGGGGCGCTTGGTGCCATTCAACGGCTGCTTGCACAAAGGCGGTGTTCTCATGGCCAACTGCGGGGATTTGGTTATTGGTGTTCACGTCACCTGCCTCCTTTTACGGACAGCCCTGCAATTTCTTAGTGCCATTCGCAGTTCTCATAGAGCACACCCCTTGCCACCCGCCAAGCTCCGTGCATTATTCTCAGCCGATGCGCCCCCGTTCGCGGCTCCCTGTCCTCTTCACCCTTTCCGCCCTCGGCCTGCTCTGCGTCGCCGGCTGCTCGCGCCGCGAGTCCGTC
>JANXWT010000292.1 GCA_025351035.1 Opitutia bacterium
CCACTCGCTCTTCCTCAACTTCGACGAGTTCCGCGCCCGCGCCGCGAAAAACAAGAGCGCCACTCTGGAGGAGCTTACCGACTCCTGCGGCTATCGCACGATGATCCAGGCCCTCGACCACGCGCCGGCCAACGCCGACACGCTGCTCATCGACTATTTTCCGAATCTCCTCGAGCACATCGAGCTCCTCACCCGCGTCCAGCAGGTCAAGCTCCGCCGCCTCATCTTCCGCAAGCCCTCGCGCACCCACGGCTTTTTCCTCTCCGCCAACGCCCACGCGCGCCTCGACACCTACAACGCCATCGGTCTCGACACCTACTGGTTCGACGCCAACACGAACGAGGCCTACTGCCACACCTACCGCAAGGACCACGGCTTTTTCATCCGCGAAGAACTGATCAAGAAATTCCGCGAGACCACCATCCTCGCCTTTTACGGCTCGGCCCACGCCATCGACGGCGCCGACACCGCCCGCATCTCCGACCTCATCGACAAACTTACCAACTTCGTCGGCCCGCAGGTCGGCATCCTCACCGGCGGCGGCGGCGGCGTCATGGGTCTCGCCACCGAGACTGCGCGCGGCAAGGGCTGCCTCACCGGCGCGTGCTTCCTCGAACTCGAGGCCCAGCCTCCCGAGCTCGGCGTCGATTTCTTCAACACTTTCCAGGAAAATTCCCGGCACTTCCGCCAAAAATGGTTCGAGGTCGCCGATTTTTGCATCTTCAACGTCGGTGGCGTCGGCACCCTCGAGGAAATCGGCATCGAACTCTGCAACATGAAACTCGGCATCCGCCCGCGCGTGCCCTACGTGTTCTACGGCGCCGGCTTCTGGCGCGACTTGAAAAAACAGTTCAACACGATGATCGACCAGAAGCGCGCCCCCGCCTGGATGCGCGACTACGTCCTCTTCACCGACAACCCCGACGAGGTCGTCCGCTTCTACCGCAAGACGCTCCAAGTGCTGTAATGAAGTTGAGAGTTGATAGCTGAGGGTTGAGAGAAATCATCCGCCCACGCCCACGCCCGTGCCCACCAACTCTCAACTCTCAACCCTCAGCTCCGTGGCGCTGCCCCGCTCCATTCTCGTCGTCGGCGGTGGCGGTCGCGAGCATGTGCTCGTGCGAACGCTCGCCCAGTCACCTGCGAAACCGCGCCTGCTCTGCGCGCCGGGCAATGCGGGCATCGCGCAGGAAGCCCTGTGCTTTCCCGTCGCGGTCGACGACATCGCCGGACTCGTCGCCCTCGCGCAGCGCGAGAAAGTAGAGTTCGTCGTTGTCGGTCCCGAAGTGCCGCTCTCGCTCGGTCTCGTCGACGAGTTGAACAAGACCGGCATCCCCGCCTACGGCCCCAAAACCGATGGCACCCGCCTCGAAGCCTCCAAAATCTTTACGAAGCAAATTCTGCTGAAACACAACATCCCGACCGCGGCGGCCGGAATCTTCGACCACGCCGCCGACGCCATCGCCTATGTCCGCGCTCGCCCCGCTCCCATCGTCGTGAAAGCCGACGGTCTCGCCGCGGGCAAAGGCGTCGTCGTTGCCCAATCGCACGCCGAAGCCGAAGCCGCCATCCATGCGCTTCTCGCCCTTCCGGTCTCTCAACTCTCAACTCTCAACTCTCAACCTCCGCGCATCCTCATCGAAGACTGCCTCGTCGGCGAAGAAACCTCGCTGCTCGTCGTCGTCTCCGGCCGCGACTACGTCATCCTTCCAACCTCGCAGGATCACAAGCGCATCGGCGATGGCGACACCGGCCCGAACACCGGTGGCATGGGCGCCTACTCACCCGCCGAAGTCGTCACGCCCGCGCTGCTCGCGCGCATCGAGCGCGAAATCGTCCGCCCGTCCGTCGACGCCATCGCCACCGAGGGCATCGATTTCCGCGGCACTCTCTTCATCGGCATCATGCTCACGCCCTCCGGCCCGAGCGTCCTCGAATACAACACGCGCTTCGGCGACCCCGAGACGCAGGTCGTGCTGCCGCGCCTCGCCACCGATCTGCTCGCGCTCCTCTGGGCCGCGGCGCGCGGCGAACTCGCCGGCTTCCCACTCGCCGTCAAACCCGACTATGCCGTCTGCGTCGTCATCGCCGCCCAAGGCTACCCGGAAAAATTCCCGAAGGGCGATGTCATCACTTTCCCTTTGCCGGGCGACTGGCCCGGACAAACACCGACCGGCCAGCAGGCCGGAACGGCGCCTGCTCAGCTGCCGCCGCAGACCACCGTCATCCACGCCGGCACCGCGCGCAATGCTGCCGGACAAATCGTCACCAACGGCGGTCGCGTTCTCGGCGTCACTGCGCTCGGTCCGACTCTCCGCGTAGCTGCCGCGCGCGCCTACGCCGGCTGCGACGCCATCCAGTGCGCCTCGAAATATTTCCGCCGCGACATCGGCGCCCGCCAACTGAACCGTTCATGAAAGCAAAGAAGACTTGGAAAGAGAAACTCGCGACTGCCCACGGGCTACCCAAGGTCGAAACGCTCACGGCACGCCAGCAAAAAATCTTCGGCGGTCCGACTCTCGCCATTCCTGCTCCGGCCGACATCGACGCGCTGATGAAGCAGGTGCCGAAAGGTCGCGTCACCACCATCAACGAACTGCGTGGAGCCATCGCCCGACGGCACGGTGCCGCAGCCGGCTGCCCGATCACCTCCGGCATCTTCGCAAAAATATCCGCTTGCGCCGCCGAGGAAGATGCCGCCGCCGGCAAGA
>JANXWT010000295.1 GCA_025351035.1 Opitutia bacterium
CGCGGCATGGAGGCGCTCACCCTCGCCGTGCCGCCGACACCCGGCCGCTCCATCGTGAAGCGCCCGCGCAACGAGCAGATGTTCACGCTCGGCGCCGTCTTCCGCGCGCGCGGTTACGACACGGCGTTCATCTACGGCGGCTTCGGCTACTTCGACAACATGAACTATTTTTTCGGCGAGAACGGTTACCGTGTCATCGACCGCAACGTCGTGGCCGCCGCGGACATCACCTTCGCCAACGTCTGGGGCGCGTGCGACGAGGACCTCTTCGCGTGGACGATGCGCGAGGCCGACAAGTCGGCCGCCACCGGCCAGCCGTTCCACTATTTCGTGATGACAACGTCGAATCACCGGCCGTTCACATTTCCCGAGGGCCGCATCGACCTACCGTCGAAGACCTCCGGCCGCGCGGGCGCCGTCAAATACACCGACTACGCCATCGGCAAGTTCATCCGCGATGCGGCGGCCAAGCCGTGGTTTCGGAACACCGTTTTCGTGATCGTGGCCGACCATTGCGCGGCGAGCGCGGGCAAGACCGAGCTGCCGATTCAGAATTACCACATCCCGCTCATTATTTATTCGCCCGGCGGCCACATCGCGCCCGGCCACATCAAGACGCTCACGAGCCAAGTCGACTTTGCGCCGACGCTGCTCGGCCTGCTCAACTGGAGTTATCCGTCGCGCTTCTTCGGCCGCGATGTCCGGCAGACCGACCCGCAGCACGCACGCCTGCTCCTCGGCAATTACCAGAAACTCGGCTTCCTGCGCGACGATGACTTTGTGGTGCTCAAACCCATCAAGCAGCAGGCGCAATATCTCTACGACAAAATCACGTTCGCGATGCGCGACGAGCCGCTGGAGGCGCCGCTGGTCGAGCAGGCCGTCAGTTATTACCAGACCGCGAGCTACCTCTACCAACACCAGCGCTACCGTGCGCTGACGCCGGAAGAGTTCGCGAAGTTCTCCGCGCAGGGCGCGGCTGCTGGCAAACCGTAGCGCGATTCGCGCTTCGCACGGGAGGGCAATTCTGTTTTCGTCGTTGGCATGCCACCGGACAAATCATCGCGCACGGTGCCGAGACAGCGAATCGCCGGAATGGCTTTGGCGGAAAACTCATCGGACGCCGTCGCGGTCGAGGAACCGCTCGAACTCAAAGTCGCGGGCCGCAGCCTCGCGGTCGTCATGCGCACGCCGGGGCACGACCGTGAATTTGCGGCGGGGTTTCTTTGGACTGAGGGCATCATCCGGAGCCGCGAGGAAGTGGTCGATCTGACCTACTGCGGCGATGCGGACGGCCAGCCGCAGGAGAATGTGCTCAACGTGGTGCTCGCGCCGGGCAAGGCGGTCGATTGGGAGCGGCTGCAACGACACACGTTCGCGTCGTCGAGCTGCGGGCTGTGCGGCAAGGTGACGATCGATTCGGTGCGGCAACAATTCCCGCCGTTGCGCACGGCACTCACGCCGAAGCGCGCCGTGCTCTATGCTTTGCCGGACCAGTTGCTGGCGGCGCAGAAGACTTTCGCGACAACGGGCGGGTTGCACGCCAGCGCGCTGTTCACCCCGGCGGGCGAGCTGCTCGTGTTGCGTGAGGATGTCGGCCGGCACAACGCGCTCGACAAGGCGGTCGGCTGGGCGTTTTTCGAGGAACGGTTGCCCCTTGAGAAGTGCGTGCTGCTGTTGAGCGGACGGGTGTCGTTCGAGATCATGCAGAAGGCCCTCGCTGCGGGCATCCCTGCGGTCGCGGCGATCTCGGCGCCGACGAGTCTGGCGGTGGAGTTCGCGCGGGAGAGCGGGCAGACGCTCGTCGGCTTCCTGCGCGGCGAAAAGCTGAATATTTATGCCGGGCGCGTGGAATGAGTGGCGGGGCGTCGCGGGCTGGGCGACTTGTAATCCATTAGACTACAAGTCACCGGGAAATAATGTCGCCGCCGGAGTGAAACCCTCCGCAGCATGCAACGAATCCCTGCTGATCGTGTCTTTACGCCGCGTGCACCCCTTCTCTTTCGCCAGAATCCTCTTCGTCGCCGGCCTGTTGGCCGGATTGCTCGCGCCGGCGTTGCGGGCCGAAACCCTCGCGGAAAAAATGCTCAAGGATATCGGGCAGCGGCAGCGCGACATCTTCGCCCGGGCCGAGGAGGAGGGCAACAATCTCGACGAGGCGCGGCTCAAGGGCGAGGTGCAGGGCCTCGTGAGCAGCTACGACGTGCTCATCCAGAAGAACCCGGAATTTGCGCCGGCCTATGTGGCCTACGGGATGCTGCTCGGCCGTGTCGGCATGACCCGGGAAGCCGTGGCGGTCTTGCTCAAGGTTAACAAGCTCGATCCCGACATTGCCGTCGTGAAGAACCAGATGGCGAAACACCTCGCCGAGGACGGCAAGCCCCTTGAGGCGCTGCCGTGGATCATGGCGGCCATTGACCTCGAGCCGAAGGAGCCGCTCTACCATTACCAACTCGGCACGCTGCTGCACGTGGCGCGCGAGGATTTTCTCCGCTCGGGCGATTTCACGCGCGCCGGCCTCGACCAGGCGATGGCGCAGGCGTTCCAGCGCGCAAGCGACAACGCGCCGGGCAACATGGCCTACGCCTACCGCTACGCCGAATCCTTCTACGATCTCCAGGAGCCGAAATGGGACGAGGCCTTCGCCGTCTGGCAGCAGTTGGAGCATCGCGCTTCAGTCGGCCTCGAGCGCCAGACAATCCAACTGCACGAGGCCAAGGTGCTTCTCGAACAGCACAAACCGGCTGAGGCGCACACGCTGCTTGCCGGCGTCACCGATCTGCGGCTCACGGCCCAGAAACAGACCTTGCTCGACGAGCTTGCCAAGGCGGACGCGAAATAGGGTTCCTTGGCCGCGCAGCTTCCGAGTGCCGCGCCGGAGGAATTTGGCCGCGGCGGATATCAGCAAGCAGAGTAACCTGCCGCCATGGCCGGTCCGGCCTTCGGCGCCGCGAGAAACGAGGCTCGACGCCTTCGCGCCAACCGCCGAGAAAGGTGGGCCATGGTTTTTCTCAACCGACTGGAACGCATCTTCGGCCGCTTGGCGGTGCCGAACCTCTCGCTTTACCTCGTGGTCGGGCAGGTCGCCTTCTGGGGACTGGCGATGCTCGGCGGGTTCGACCTGGAGCGGATCAAGCTGCTGCCCTGGGCCGTGCGCGGCGGTGAAGTGTGGCGGCTCTTCACGTTTTTGCTGGTGCCACCGAATGCCAGTCCCGTGTTCATCGCCTTCGCCTGGTATCTGTTTTTCCTGATGGGCGGCGCGCTGGAGGAATACTGGGGCGTCTTCCGTTACAACGCGTTTCTTTTCACCGGCTGGCTGCTGACCGTCATGGTGGCGTTCTTTGTGCCGGGCTATTACGCGAGCAATCTCTTCCTCGCCGGCAGCGTGTTTCTCGCCTTTGCGTTTCTGAATCCGGATTTCGAGATGATGATTTTCTTCATTTTGCCGCTGAAGATCAAGTGGCTCGCGCTCCTCCAGTGGCTGGGCTACGGCTTCGTGCTCGCGACCGGCAACTGGTCCGCCCGACTCGGCGTGCTGGCCGCGGTCGGCAACTTCCTGCTCTTCTTCGGCCGCGACCTCGTGCAACTGGTCAAGACCGGCCGCCGCCGCATGGAGACACAGGCGCGGCGCCGCAGCGACCTGCGCGCCGAACCGGAATTCCGCCACCGCTGCCACACCTGCGGCAAGACCGACGTGACGCACCCGACGATGGATTTTCGCTACTGCTCCAAGTGCTCCGGCGACGAAGGCTACTGCCAGGAGCACATCTTTAATCACGGACACGTGAAAGCGCCGCCGCCCGCCGCCAAATAAAAATTCCCCATGCCCGCCAAGCCCACCACGGTCGGCGACTGGTTGAAAAAAGGCGAACAGCTCTACGCGCGGCGCAAAGTTGCGCTTGGGCAGGTGGCCGCCACGGCGCACGATGAGGCGCTCTACTTGCTGCTCCACACGCTCCGGCTGCCGCTTGACAGCAAGGCGAGCGTGCTGCGTCGCAAGCTGACGGCGCTCGAGAACACGCAGTTGGCCGACGTGTTCCGTCGCCGCACGGCGGACCATGTGCCCGCCGCTTACTTGACCCGCGAAGCATTCCTCGGCGCATACCGGTTCTACGTCGACGAGCGCGTCATCATCCCACGCTCGTATTTCGTGGAGCTGCTGCCGGAGCAAATCCCGCAGTGGTTGCCGTCCGGCCAACCCGTGAAGCGTGTCGTCGACGTTTGCACCGGCTCGGGCTGTCTCGCGGTGCTGCTGGCGCACCGGTTTCCCGCCGCGAAGGTCGACGCCATCGAGCTGTCGCCGGCCGCGCTGGCCGTCGCCAATTTCAACGTCGCGCGCCACTGCCTCGCCGCACGCATCAAGCTCTGGCATTCCGATGTGTTCGACGCCGTGCCTCCTCCGCCAAGGCGACGGAGGACGGGGCCGTGCGGGTGTCTCTATGATTTGATTCTCGCGAATCCGCCCTATGTGCCGACCCGCGAGATGCGCGGACTACCGGCGGAATTCAAAGCCGAACCGAAAGTGGCGCTCGATGGCGGTCAGGACGGCCTTGCCATCATTCGGAAAATCCTGACGCAGGCGCGCGACCGGCTGCAGCCGCATGGAATCGTGGCACTGGAGGTTGGCGGATTGCGCGCGGCGATGACCTTGGCGTTCGCCGAGCTCGACCTGCACTGGTTGCACACGGAGGACGGCGAGGACTGCGTGTGCGTCGTGCCGGCATCGCAACTGCGGAAATGGCGCGGGTGATCTGACTCAGCGAGTGGCGGTGAAGAAGGTTTCCGCGGTAACGAGCGCCGCGGCATCGTCGAGCACGTCGCCCGGGCGGTTGCCGCTGCCGAGAAGATGGCCGCCCCAACGCATGTGCATATACTCAGCGGACAGCCGCAGGGTTTCCTTGAGTGGTGCGGCGAAGCGCGGGTCGGTGTCGCTGTAGGTGGAGACGGCCCACAGCGTCTTGTCCGCCATGCGGGCCTTGAAGTCGTAGCCCGGCGCGCGCAACCACGCGGACCAGTGGTCGAGGTAAAGTTTGGCCGCGGCGGGCAGCGAATACCAGTAGACGGGCGCGACGATCACAAGGTCGGTGGCCGCAAGGGTGGCTTCGAGCAGCGTGCGGGCGTGACCCTCGATGGTCGGCGTCCAGTTCTCGCTCGTGGCATGACGCAAGTCGGCGAACGCGGGGAGTGGATAATCGGCGAGATTTATCCAAGTCTGCGTGTCAGTTGTCGACAGGTTGTCGGCGGCGCGGCGGGCGAGTTGCTCGGAGTTGCCGGCGCGGCGGGAGCTGGTGACGAGAAAAAGAAAATGGCGGGCGGAAGGGGAAGCGGTCATGGATGGAGGCAAGGGAGCCACGTCGCGCGCTGTGGCAAAAGAATATTTTTCGGCGGCGCGCACAGAGGGCACCAGAAGCTGGCGGCACGGTTGCGATGCGGCGAGACTGAGCGCCGGCCCTACGTGACCGGTAGGCCTACTTGCGCGGCTCGTCGGCTTTGCGCACCGGCAGCTTGGAGGCTTTCCAGTCAACGAAACGGCCGCCGTTGGCGGTGTGGTAACCCTGCGCGGCGAGCCGGTCGGCGATGCGGCCAGCACGAACGCCGGCGAGACAATAGGTGATGACGGTTTTGTCGCCGACGGTCGCGAGGAAATCTTTCCAGTTTTTCTCGTCGTTGAAAAAATCCGTAGTCGACAGCAGGTGCGCCGGAGCGGCGACGCCGGTGGCGTCCCATTCCATCGGTTCGCGCACATCGACGAGCACGGCCTTGCCGGCGGCGACGAGTTGCGCGGCTTCCTGCGGCGTCACGCGGGGCGATTTGCCGAGATCGTAGGCGAGGGAAGTGGCGACGCAGAACGAAAGGAGCAGCAGGGCGAGAGCGGCCAAATTACGGATAGGCATGGCGGGAGGTTGGCGCTCTTGTCGAGTATCGACAAGAAGGAAGTTTGAGACCGATCTCGGCGCGGCGGCGAGCGCTGGCCCTACAAATACATGCCGGAAAATACTTACTTCGTCTTCGCGGACTCGCTCGCTTTGCGCGTCGGCAGACCAGCGGCCTGCCAGTCCTTGAAGCCGCCGGCATTGGCGACCTGGTAGCCCTGCGCGGCGAGCGTGGCCCCGACCACACCGGCGCGGTGGCCGGAGCGACAGTAGAAAATGATCTGCTTGTTGCCGACGGAGGCGAGGAAGTGTTTCCATTCGCCGATCTGGCCTTCGTCGAATTCGCTTTTGGCGAGGAGGACGGCGGGCGCGGCGACGCCGGACTCGGCCCACTCGTTGGCCTCGCGCACGTCGACGAGCACGGCCTTGCCGTCGGCGGCGAGTTGGGCGGCAGCGACCGGGGTGATCTTGGTGATCTCCGCGGCAAAAACGGTGGAGACGCAGAGCGACAGGACGAGCAGGAGGCGTTGCATGGCGCTACTTTGCAGCCGGCGGGGCGGGTTTTTCGAGCGAAATCCGGATGACGCCGCGCCACTGGTTGGAAGTGTAGCCGGTGGCCCGGTCTTCCGGGTAGCGCAGTTCGAGCACCGCCTGCACATCGAGGGGGATCTGCTCCTTGTCGCCGTGGCAGGTAAGGCAACGTGTCGCGACCCCAATGGGCTTGGAGACGCGCCACTCGACCGGGAGGCCGGGGCGATCCACGCGCTGGACGAGGAGCTCGGGCAGGGACAGGCCCTCGCTCATGCGGTCCCTGATGAGAGCCAGCACCAACTGATCGCCTTCGTCGGGCGCGTTGACGGGATTGCGCACGCGCAGGCTGGTGCGCTTGATGGCGGTGACGTGCGGCTGGCCCTCGAGGGATTTGGGCAAGGGGTAATTCCGCAGATGCAGAAGGTCGACGGCGGCGCCCGCGCTGTTCTTCGCGAGCACGCGGTTGACCTCGCCGATGAGCGAACCGCCGACGTGATCGATATGCCGTTCGCCGGTGCGCACGAGGTCCGCAACGGCGGGATCGTCGCTCTCAATCCAAGTAAACTTCGGCTCGCCAGGGACCACAACAAGGGGAGGATTAGCGGCGCGTGCGATGATTGCGGCCGGCAAGCAACCGAGCGCCAGCAGGATTGAAAACAGCGTCGTTTTCATAGCGCTATGATACACCCGGATTCCGGGAAAGTCATCAAGGCGAAGAAATGGCAACAAATGCGCAGGGTTAGCGCACCAGCCCGGTGGCCTCCCGGCGCCAGAAGACCATGAAGTAGAGCACAGGCACGGCGAAACGGCTGATGAGCAACGAGGCGACCTCGCCCGCCATCAGCGATAGCGCCAGCCCTTGGAAGATCGGGTCGTTGAGAATCACCGACGCGCCGATGATGACGGCAAGTGCGGTGAGCAGCATCGGCCGGAAACGCACGGCGCCGGCCTCGATCACCGCGCGGTCGAGCGGCAGGCCTTGCGTGCGGCGCAGCTCGATGAAGTCGACAAGGATGATTGAATTGCGGACGATGATGCCGGCGCCGGCCATGAAACCGATCATCGAAGTGGCGGTGAAAAACGCGCCGATGCCGGCGTGCGCCGGCAGAATGCCGATCAGTGAGAGCGGGATGACGATCATGATGATGAACGGCGTCACGTAGTTCTTAAACCAGCCGACCATGAGCATGTAGATCAAGATGCACACGGCGGCAAAGGCTAGGCCGAGGTCGCGGAACACCTCAATCGTCACGTGCCATTCGCCGTCCATTTGATCGTGGGCTCCAGTTCGTTGTCGGGCTGCGTGGCGTTGTAAAGCGCGACGCGCGGCTGTGTGCCACCGAACGCGCGGCCGTCGAGCTGCGTGAGTTCACGGTTCATGGCGAAGATGGCGTAAGCAGGACTGGCGACGGCACCCGCGACATCGCCGGTGACGTAGATAACGGGACGAAGATTCTTGCGGTAGAGATTTCGTTCACCGGGGAGCCGTTCGAGCGAGACGAGTTCGCTGAGCGGCACGAGCGGGCGCTCGCCGGCGCGCACGATGTCGTCGTGGTCAGAGCGCACCTGCAGCGCGAGCAAATCCTCGGCGCGGCTGCGCATGGGGCGCGGGAGTTCCAGCACGATGTCGACATCCTCGCGGTCGGCGGGTTGGTGTAACAGGTCGACGCGCGCGCCGCTGACGGCGGTGCGGATGGTGCGCGCAATGGTGTCCTCGCTGATGCCGTGCAGCGCGGCCTTGGTGCGGTCGATGCGCAGACGGACGGTCGGTTGCTGCTCCTCGACATACCAGTCGATGTCCACGACGCCGGCGGTGCGCTCGAAGATTTTCTTCACCTGCGTGGCGAGCGCGAGTCGCGAGTCTTCACCCGGGCCGTAGATCTCGGCGACGAGAGTCTGCAGCACCGGCGGGCCGGGCGGCACCTCGGCGACGGCGAGCGCCGCACCGTATTTCGCGGCGATGGCGGTGAGGCGCGGACGGACGCGCACCGCGATGTCGTGGCTCTGCGCGGAACGCTCGTCGGCCGGGAGCAAGTTGACTTGGATATCGGCGACGTTCGCGCCGCGGCGGAGAAAGTAGTGGCGGACGAGGCCGTTGAAATTGAAGGGCGACGCGACGCCGACGTAGATCTGGTAGTCGCGCACCTCGGGCTCGGTGCGCACGGAGGCGGCGAGTTCGCGCGCGACGCGGGCGGTTTCCTCGAGCGATGCGCCCTCGGGCAGATTAAGGATGAGCTGAAACTCCGACTTGTTGTCGAAGGGCAGCATCTTGATCTTTACGGCGCCGAGCGGCACGAGCGACAGCGCCGCGAGTAACAACCCGGCGACGCCGCCGAGAAACGACCAGCGCCAGCGCGGGTGAGCGATCATCGGTTCCATGACGTAGTGGTAGATTCGCGTGAAGAAAGTATCGGGGGCCCGGTCGTGCAGGTCGGCGTCGTGCGCGGCGGAGAGGCGCCCCGCGTGCCGGCCGAGGACGCGCAGGGCGGCCCACGGCGTGACGGTGAAGGCGACGACGAGCGAGAAGAGCATGGCGGCACTCGCACCGACGGGGATGGGGCGCATGTAGGGCCCCATCAGTCCACCGACGAAGGCCATCGGCAGCACGGCAGCAATCACGGCCCACGTCGCGAGCACCGTGGGATTGCCGACTTCGCTGACGGCGACGACGGCGATGTCGTGCAAACTTTGTCCGCGCGAGGACGGCAGGCGCAGGTGCCGCACAATGTTTTCCACGACGACAATGGCGTCGTCTACGAGGATGCCGATGGAGAAAATCAGCGCGAAGAGCGTGATGCGATTGAGCGTGTAGCCGTAGAGATAGAAAACGAGCAGCGTGAGGCCGAGCGTCACGGGGATGGCGAGCAGCACGACGAGCGATTCGCGCCAGCCGAGAAAAAGCAGGATGAGCAGCGCGACGCCGAAGACGGCGAGGCCCATGTGCAGGAGAAGTTTATTGGATTTCTCACTCGCGGTCGCGCCGTAATCGCGGGAGACGGCGATGCTCACGTCGGCCGGCAGCAGCACGCCGCGGAGCGTGGCGACGGTTTGCATGACGTCGTGCACGACGGTGACAGCGTTGGCACCAGGGCGTTTGGCGATGCTGAGGGTGACGGCGGCTTCTTCTTCGGTTTGTAGGGCCGGACCCTGTGTCCGTGCCGTAGCTTTCGGTGCGTCGACAAGCGACAGTCCGACACTAACGCCCACTCCGTGCAGCACGTAGTCGATGGGCTCGGAGGGGCCGTCGGCGATCGCGGCGACGTCACGCAGGTAGATGGGGCTGTTTTGGAAAAGGCCGAGGACGACGGAACCGGCGTCGGCGGCATCGCGGAGAAAGTCGCCGGTCTCGATGAGGATTTCGCGATTAGCCGAAGGCAGTGCGCCGCTCTGCGTGCGGGCGTTGGCGGCGCGGATGGCGTGGGCCACGTCGTCGAGCGTGAGTTGCCGCGAGGCGAGCCGCGCTGGATCAACCTGCACGCGCAGCTGACGGCGCGTGCCGCCGATGAGCGTGGTCTCGGCGACATCGGGCAGCGCCTTGATGGCGTCATCGAGTTGCGCGGCGAGGCGGCGCAGCGTGAGGTGGTCGTGAGTGGCGCTGTGCAACGTGAGCGTGAGCACGGGGACATCGTCGATCGTGCGCGGCTTGATGAGCGGAGCGCTGACGCCCGGCGGGATGCGGTTGTAGTTGGCCTGCAACTTCTGGTTGAGACGGACGAGGCTTTGTTCGAGATCAGCGCCGACTTTGAAGCGCACGATGACGAGTGAATTGCCCGGGCTCGAAGTGGAGTAGAGGTATTCGACGCCCGGAATTTCCCAGAGCAACTTCTCCATCGGACGGGTGACGCGGTTTTCAACTTCGTGCGCGGTGGCACCCGGCATGGCGACGAGCACGTCGATCAACGGCACCTTGATCTGGGGTTCTTCCTCGCGCGGCAGCATCAACACGGCGAAGAGGCCGAGCAGCAGCGATGCGATGACCGCGAGCGGCGTCAGCTGCGAGTCGGTGAAGAACGCGGCGAGGCGGGCGGCCAGACCGCATGGCGAGGGCGAGGCAGGTTCGCTCATGGCAGGACGGTCACGGCGGCACCGTCGCGCAGGGCGGCGGGTGGCGCGAGCACAACGCGTTCGCCTGGATTGACGCCACTGAGAATCTCGACGCGACCTGCGGTTTCGCGGCCGGTTTTGACAAGGCGCAGCACGGCGTGATTTTGTTCGACGACAAAAACGCGTTCCATCTGCCCGAAGCGGGTGACGGCCGACATCGGCGCGAACGGGGCGTCGGCAACGCCCGCGGGCACGAGCAGGCGCACAAACTGGCCGGAGCGCGCGAGGCCGGCGGGCAGCGCGACTTTGACGAGCAGTGAGCGACTAACGGCATCGGCCGCGGAGGAGAGCTCCTCGATCTTTCCGGTGACGGGCGCGGCGGAATCCTCGACAACGACAGGCAGTGCATCGCCGATGTGCAGTGCGCTGGCGAGTTTCTCCGGTAGGTTGCCTTCGGCGCGGAGGTGCTGGTTGGATTCGAGCACGAGGAGGGGCAGGCCGGGCGTAGCGAGATCGCCGGGCAGTGCGTGTTTCTCGGTGACGACGCCGTCGAAGGGCGCACGCACCGTCGAGTAGGCGAGCATCGCCTCGGCTTCGGCGAGAGCGCCTTGGGCGAAACGCAGACGGTCGTCGGCGTCGCGCGAAGACTCGGAGGCGCTGACGCCTTTGGCGACGAGGGTGCGTTCACGTTCGGCAGCGCGGGCGGCTTCCGCGGACTGCGCCTGCGCTTGGCGGACACGAGCCTCGGCCTCGGGGGCCGAGAGTTGGACGAGGACCTCGCCGGCCTTGACCGGTTGCCCGAGGCCCCAGTGAAAAGCGGCGATCGTGCCGGTAAGCCGGGCCGCAATCACCGCGCGTTCGGCTGGCCGGACGGTGGCCGGCACTTCGATGACGAGAGGGAGGCGTTCTGCGGTGACGATGGCGGTGCGCACAGGAAGCGCGGGACCGGCGGTGACGGTCGCCGTGGGTTCCTGGCGCGCGCAGGCGGCGAGCAGGAGCGTGAAAAGACCAAGCGTTGAGAGCTGAGAGCGCATGGCGATCAACGATGGCCGCCCCAATGAATAACACCGTCGGCGTCGAGCCAACCGAGCTTGGTGAGGAGGATGGTGGGCGGACAAAAACCCGTGAAGACGGACTGGATGAGGTTGGCGCCGGCGAATGCTGGTAGCAACAGCCACCAGTGATTGACGAAAAAGCCGAGCGCCGTGCCGGTCAGGACGACCGTGCCGGCCAGCAGGCGGATGAAGGATTCGATTTTCATGGGCGGTGGATTTTAGATGAGCATAAACGCATATGCTTGCAACGGCGTCAAGGACACGCTCTGTGGACGCCATGTCCAGACACGCCCTCCTGCCCGACCAAGCCCTCGAACTCGTCGCCCGGCGCTTCGCCGTGCTGGCGGAGCCGATGCGGCTGCGCCTGCTCCAGGCGTTGTTCGCCGGCGAGAAAAACGTTACCGATCTCGTGGCGGCGACCGACGGCACGCAGGCGAACATCTCGCGCCATCTGCAAACGCTGACAGCCGCGCACATTCTCAGCCGGCGCAAGGAGGGTTGGCAGGTGTTTTACCGGATTTCCGACCCGACGATTCCGAAACTTTGCGAGTTGATGTGCGGCAGCCTCGAGAAACAACTGGCCAAGCAGGCCGGCCATTTCGACCGGAAGTGACTCTGGGTCCGGTGAGCGGGCGGAGCCGCGATCAGAGCGAACCGCTCGCGGCCTCGGCGATCTTGTCGTCAATCTCCTCGTTCGAGAAGACCTGTTGGACATCATCGTCATCGTCGAGCGACTCGTGGAGATGGAGAAGATTTTTCGCCAAGCCGAGATCGGCGACGGGCACGAGAGCCGTGGGGATGTAAGCGATCTCGGCCGACTCGGTTTTCAAGCCGGCCTTTTCAAGGGCGTGCAGCACCTTGTCGAAAACGTGCAGATCACAGCGCAGTTCGTAGCCCTGCTCGGTCGTGATGACGTCGTCAGCGCCGGCGTCGAGCGCGACCTCCACCAGGCGGTCCTCGGAACAAGCGCTCTTGGCGACGAGAAACTGGCCGGCGTGGAGAAACTGGAACGATACCGCGCCGGTCGACGCGAGATTGCCACCCCAGCGCGCAAAGATGGAGCGCACGATCTGCGCGGCTCGTTGTTTGTTGTCGGTTGTGCATTTCACCACGAAGGCGACGCCACCCGGGCCGTAACCCTCGTAGGTGATCTCCTCGAACACGACGCCCGGCAATTCGCCGGTGCCTTTTTTGACGGCGCGGTCGACATTCTCTACTGGCATATTGGCCTCGCGGGCCTTGAGGAGGAGAGTGCGGAGGCGGGCGTTGCCGTCGGGGGAACCGCCGCCGGCCCTAGCCGCCATGGCGATCTCACGGGAGAGGCGGGAAAAAATCTTGCCGCGGCGCGAATCGGTGACCGCTTTCGCGCGCTTAACCTTGGACCATTTGTTGTGGCCGGCCATCGAGGCAGTGGAGAGTTGATGATTGAGAGTGGAGAGACCGAACCAAAGCAGGGGGCGGCTAAGGATAACCGCCCCTCCCTTACTTTTTCTTTTTCGGCGTGACGTTTTTCATACCGTCCGGACCGGGGCCCGGGGGCAGCTCGGGTTCGGGCAGGCGGTTGATGATGAGCTGTTGGCCGATGGTGAAGACGTTGCCGACAAAAGAATACAGCGCGAGGGCGCACGAGAAGTTGTAGCAGATGAAAGTGAAAATCCAGGGCATGACTTTCATCATCGTGGCCTGCGCATTGTCGGTGGTCGGTGTCGGCGTGAGCCGCATCTGGAGAATCATGGTGGCGCCCATGAGCAGCGGCATGATGTTCAGCGGCAGACCCATGAGGTGCGCGACGGTGTCGGGCGCGGAGAGGTCGGGCGCCCAGAGGAACGGAGCAAAGCGGAGCTCGGACGCGCTCTGCAGCATCGAGAAGAAGCCGATGAAAAATGGAATCGTGATGAGGATCGGGATGCAGCCGCCGAGAGGGTTCACCTTGTTCTCCTTGTAGAGTTTCATCATCGCTTCATTGGCCTTGGCGGGGCTGTCCTTGTGTTTCTCGCGGAGCGCGCTGACGAGCGGCATGAGTTTCTGCATGCGCTTGGAGGAGCGCGAGGCGGCGATGGTGAAAGGCACGAAGACGGTCTTCAGAATCAGCGTCGTGACGACGATGGCCCAGCCCCAGTTGGGGATGAATTTGTGGACCCACGTCATCAGGGTCAGCAGCATCTTCGAGAAGAACCCGAAGAAGCGGCCGAACTCCATCACAAGATCTTCGTTGTGGGCAAAGTGATCGGTGTCGGCGAGGCGGCTGTATTCCTTCGGACCGGCGTAGTAGGTGCCGGCCCAGGTGGACGACGCGCCGGCCGCGAGCGACTTGAGGTCGACGATCATGTAGCCGGTGACGCCGTAGGCGCGCTTATTGTCGGGCGCGGCGGCCGGGTCGAGTTTCACGCGTTCAACACGCACGCCGGTGCCCAACTGATCGGGGGTGAAGATCGCGGCGAAGAACTGGTTTTTCACCGCCGCCCATTGCACGGCGACGGTTTTCTCGATGAAGGGCAGGTCGGCTTTGGAGCCGATGCCGAAGTTGGTGAGAAAGCCGCCGCCTTCGAGTTCGCCGCGCTTGATGTAGGCGGCGCTGCTGCCGTCGTAATACGCGACGTTAAGATAGAGGCCGAAATCCTGATCGCTGATCGGCGCGGCGGTGCCGAGGCTGAGGGCGGCGCGCGGGAGCGGCAGCATCTTGTCGGAGAGATTGCGGAAGGTGGTCTCCGCGCGGATCTGGTAGGGATCTCCGGTCGCCGCGCTCTTCAGTGAATAGCGGCGGGTGACTTCGAGGCGGTTGTCGACGACGGCGCGGTAGACGATTTCCGAGGAAGACTGCGAGACGGGTTCGTAACGGGCGTTCAGGTCGAGGCCGGGGAAATCGGCGAAACTCAGCGCGGGCGCGGCATGCACGGCGTTGAGCGTGTAGAGTGCGGGCTCGCCTTTGACGGCCGTGTGTTTCTTCAGGCCAACACTGTCGATGGCACCGCCGAGATCGGTGAACTTGGCGACGATGTAGTCATTGGAGAGCTCGACGAAATTCGCGGTGCCGCCGGCGGGCGCGGCGGTGGCGGAGAGCGTGGCGTTGCCCGGCGAATGCGCGGGGCCGGCTGCCGGAGCCTCGTTCCTGGCGAGCGGGTTGCCGGTGGTGCCTGAGCTGGTGACAACCGGGGCGGGCGGCGGTTGCGGGGCGTAGCGGGCGCTAAGATAAAAACTGACCATGGCGGCCAGCAACAGCAGCACGCCGATGACGGTATTCTTTTTGTCCATTAGGAAAGGGGAGAGTGCGGGGTGACGAGCGGAGCGGAAGAGTGCGGGAAAATTTTTGTGCAGACGGGGCGGCGTGCGGGCACGGGATCGAGTCCGCCCGGATGCCAGGGCGCGCATTTGGCGAGGCGGCGGAAAGTCAGCGCGGTGCCGGTAAGAGCCCGTGTTCTTGCAGGGCGCCGATGGCGTAGTGCGAACACGTCGGCGTGAAGCGGCAGCCGCAGCTTGGGTTAATGACGGCGAGCGCGGGCGAGACGGTCAACTGGTAGGCGCGCACGCATGCGCTCGCGGCGCGGGCGGGCAGACGGACGAACGGGCGGAGAAAAGTGTCGCGGGGATCAGGCACTGGCGGGAGTCACGGGCAGTTTGCGACAGGCGTGGAGGAAGCGTTGTTCGATCTCGGAAAATTCCATCCCGAGCAGCGCGGCGCGGGCGGTGAGCACAAAATCGGAACCGGCGGGCAGGCAGGCCTGATGACGGCGAAAAAGTGCGCGGAGCCGGCGCTTGGCACGGTTGCGGTCGACCGCCCCGCCGACCGAAGCTTTGGATGCCACGACACCGACGCGGGCCGGGCCGGCGGGAGATTCTTCGGAACGCTGCCGCCAGTTCAGGACAAAGGCCCCGCAGTCGATGCGGCGGCCTTGTTCACGGGCGGCGCGGAACTCGTGAGTGCGCCGCAGGCGTTGCCCGACGCGCAGGCGCATCGGATTAGACGACCGTCAGCCGCTTGCGGCCCTTGCGGCGGCGGTTGGCGAGGACGGCACGACCGCCACGGGTGGCCTTGCGGGCGCGGTAGCCGATCTTGCGGGCGCGTTTTAGTTTATGCGGGCGGAATGTAGGTTGCATGGTTTGAAGAAAAAGAGGGTCAAAGTCAGTGAAGGGGGCGGGGGGTGTCAAGCGAGAGGTTTTCGGGTTCCCGCCGCGGGGCAAGCCCGCTCCCGTTCCAACGGCGGTTTCCTTTCCCAAACCCGGATGGGTGCCGCGTGTTGTTTCCTCGCCTTGGTCTCAGCCGGTGAACAACCTGCGCGCAAATATCCTTTGCGTTGCGGCGCGCCCGGCGCGACGTTCGGCGCATGGCCGAGTCATGCAGCAAACCGATCCGTTCTCAGGAAATCCGACCCACCTCCAAGGCTCCCGCTTCCCCGGGGCCGAAGGATGGGCCGCTGTTCTGGACGGTCACCGGCAACGACTTTGGGCGCTCGATCTCTTGGTCGAAGCGGCAGGGCAATGCGGTATCCGCGCAGATCAAGACCGCGATTTCGTCCTCCTCGCAGAAGACGAAGTAAGCCTGCTTGAGGCCACCGGTGGCGAATGGGCCGCTTTGGGCAAGGCCATCCGTCACTTCCGCGCGCTGCTGCCGATCATTCCCTTGGAGGCCTTCGGCTTCAGCTCGGAGGCCGACGATCCCTTCGAGGCCAACACCGCGCAACTGCGCCGCATCGGCGGCGGCGTGGAAGCGCTCGCGTTCGTCACCGACGATCTGTCGGTCTACAAGTTTTTCCTTTTCCGCGAAGGCGGCACGGTCGGCGCGGCGTTCCAGTTTCTGCCGACGGAGGGCGACGCTGTGCACGCCGTCGCCGTGCCCGGCACTTACCGGCTCCTGTTCGAGAAGCAGCGCATCATCCACGAAATCGGCATGCCGACGGAGATCGTCGGCATCACGCCGGAGGGCTTCGTCATTGCGAAACAGACCTTCGGTCGCGCGCTGCCGGCCGGCGCGAACGTCTCGGACTTCGACCCGCAGCGGCTCATCCCGATGCCATCGCGCTTCCTGCGCGCCGACCGCGATCATCCGCGGCTGTATTTTCTCGAAGGCGTGCCGTGGCTCGTCGCCGACACGCACGACCGCAACGTCGTCACGGCCGAGGACGGCACGCAGCGTGCCATCGACCTCGTCGCTGCGCCGCTGCCGCCGGAGCGGCTGGAACGCGTGACGCTCTTCCGCGCGTGGATCGAGCGCGCGCGCAACGATCCGCATGCCGATGTGCTTGCACCGGTCGACGACGACGAACTGTAGCGCACGCGGAGATTATTTCTCCACCAGCCGGCCGTATTTTTTCAGCACGGTCCGGAGCTTGTCATGCGGGAGCGCCTTGACGGTGTGACCGTCGATACCGGTCATGTCCTCGCCGGCGACGAGGGCGTTAACAATGGCTTCCTCGGTCGCTTCGACCACACCGGCGAAGACCGGTCCGAGATCCTCACTGTTCATCAGTTGCACGGCGCCAGTCTTGCCGCGCTCGGCCGGCACAGTGTTGGCGGTCGAAAACGCCACGAAGATATCGCCTGAACCGTCGCCCGAGATGGAGCCCATGCGACCGAGCCCGAGCGAGGCGCGTCGGGCGAGCCGCTTCAGTTGGTGCGGCATGAGCGGCGCGTCGGTGGCGATGACGACAATGATGGAGCCGTCCTCGTCCGGCCGGAACGCGCCCTCGGGAATTTCGTGGCCGACCGGCACGCCCGCGATGCGGAGCTGACGGCGCAAGCCGTAGTTGGCCTGCACGAGCACGCCGACGGTGTGGCCGTGCGCCACGCGCGAGGCCGTGCCGATGCCGCCTTTGAATTCATGGCAAATCATGCCGGTGCCGCCACCGACGGCGCCCTCGGCGACCGGACCACTCGCGGCGGAGTCGAGTGCGGCGAAGAGATGCTCGGGCTTCACGTGAAAGCCGTTGATGTCGTTCAGCCAGCCGTCCCACGTTTCTGCGACGACAGGCAGCGACCACCAGATCTCCGGTTTCTTCGCGTGGCGCACCTGCCACTGGATGATCGCGTCGCGCACGACGCCGACGCTGTGGGTGTTGGTCAGCGCGATCGGTCCGTCGAGGATGCCGGCTTCGTCGAGCCACGCGGTGCCGGTCATCTCGCCGTTGCCATTCAGAGAGAACCAGCCGGCGAACACGGGCGAGTGGTCTGCCTTGCCGCGCGGAAAGATCGCCGTCACGCCGGTGCGCACCGGGCCTGCCCCGACCACGAGTTTGCCGTCGCCGCGGATGAGCGTGGTCTGGCCGACCTCGACGCCGGCGACGTCGGTGATGGCGTTGAGCGGGCCGGGCTTTCCGTCGAAGGGCACGCCGAGATCGCGGGCGCGCGGTTTGGCCGCGAGCGAAAGGGAAAGCAGTAATGAGAGAACAAGCGCGACAAACGGGGCGGGGCGACGGGGCATGGGCCGGAAAATGAGGCCCGCGTGCGGAAAGGCAAACGTGGAGGGCCCACGGGGACGCTGGCCCTCCAGAAAACAAAAGGCGGGGTCTAGCGACCCCACCCTACAAGATATAACGAATCAGACTGTTCAGCCCTTCTGCTCGGCGAGAACGGCGAGGATGGCCTCGGCCTGCTTGTCGGTGGTGCCCTTGTAGTCGGTGTAGACGATCTTGCCGTCCTTGATGAGGTAGGCGGAGCGCATGGCGATTTCACCCAGCACCGGGATGCTCTTGGTCGGCACGCCGAAGGCGTTGATCACGGCCTTGTCGGTGTCGGCGATGAGCGTGAACGGCAGATGGTATTTCTCTTTGAATGCCTTTTGCGCAGCGACGTCGTCGTGACTCACGCCGATGACGGCCACCCCTTTCTTGGTGAGCGCTTCATAGCCGTCGCGCAGCGAACAACCCTGCTTGGTGCAGCCGGGCGTGTCGGCCTTCGGATAAAAATAAACGAGCGTGTAGGTCTGCTGTTTGTAGACATCGGCCAGGGCCAGCTTGGCGCCGGCATCAGTGACACCGGTGACGGCGGGCGCGGCGTCGCCGACTTTGAGCGGGTCGGCGTGGGCGAAGGCGAAGAGGAGGGAGGAGAGGCTCATGAGGGTAAGGAAGCGGGTGACTTTCATAGGCCGCAAAAGTAATTGGGTCGGGGTTATTGGCAAGCGGCGGAAATTTTTGCAGTTGAACCCCCGTGGGCCTCACCTAGGAAGAAAGCGATGCATCGCGGGATACGGGCCCTCGTGGAGCGCGTCGACGCCTTGGGGCGTCCTGAAAACCACCAACCCGTATCAAAATGAAACGTCTCGTGCATTGTCTCATCAGCGCGCTGGCGCTCGGCCTTGTGGCTGGAGTGTCGGCGCAGGAAAACCCGGCTTCCGCTCTCACCAAGGGCGGCGGCCTGCTCGGCGAATCCTACGCCGGCTTCACCTACGACTGGCTCAAGCTGGACAACAGTCCGGTTGATGCCAGCGGTTTCACCCTTGAGGTAAACCATCCGCTTCGGGGATCATGGGATCTGAACTTTCAATACAGCTATTGGCGCACGGAGAGCTTCGCCGGCATCCGGGGCACCGTCCAAGTTGGCGGACTGGGCGTGAGATTCCACTCGGCTAAGAACTCCTCGGTGCGCCCCTACATCGGTGCCGGTGCCGGCTGGGCCAGTGCCAAGGCCGGCGGTATCAGCGACAGTGCCTTTGCCTGGCAAGCTGAGGTCGGGGTTGAATTCCAAGCCGGAAACAAGCTGACCGTCACGCCGGTCATCAACTATCAGGACACCGGGGATATCTTCGGCTCCTCCGGTGGCACCACCAACTACGGCGTGAAAGCCAATTATTGGCTCAATGAAAAGTTCGGACTCCGGGCGGGCATCATGGGCGACGACGACAGCAACGTCACCTACTCGATCGGTTTTAACCTGCACTTCTGAGCGACGCGCGTTCGCGTCCTTATCATTTCAAGCCGCGGCCATGGCGCTGCGGCTTTTATGCGCGTGGATTTGTAGTCTATTAGACTACAAGTCTCGCACCGCCGGGTGGAACGCGCAACTGGCGCCAACCCAAGTGCGGCCTTTGTTGAAGTCGACGCCGTGCATCGCGCCTTTCGTCAGGCGCGCGAGATTGTTCACGAGCTTCGGCATCTGGCTGCCGTCCCCGGCGAAGATCAGGCGCACTTCAACCTTCGCGGGGCCGTCGGGCGTTTCCATGATCGGCGCGTAGGCGACCTTGCGCTGCAACAGCCACTCGGCGGGATTCGGGATCGCCGCGATGGATTCCTTGGTCGGCGTGATGTCGACGCCGAGCCCGGCGAAAGAGTAGAGCGGTTTGCAGACGTAGTTCTCGAGGTCCGTCGGAATTTTGCGCAGTTGGCTCACGAAATGGCACTCGGGCACATAGGGGCTCTGGAGGAAGGGCAGCGTGTGTTTGCTGATGCGGAAATACCAGTTGGGGTGGCCGGCCCATTGCACGTCGAGGTCGTCGTGGAAGCTGAACTTCATTGCGGGCTTCTTGCGCAGGAGCTCGTCGAAGATCACGCGGTTGAAAACGCGGTGGATGGGCACCTCGCGCCCGCCGGAAAAATAAAACAGCTGGCGGCCACGCTTCACGACTTTGGTGACGCACATCGGCCGCACGCCGAGATAGGAATGCGTGCAGGCAAAATCGACCGCGGTCTTCTGCTTCGCGGGCTCGATCTCGAGCAGCACGACGTTCTCCGGCATGAACTCGCCGAGCATCGCCTCGCGCAGCGCGGAGAGATAGCCCTCTTCGTCGAGTCCACCAAAGTAGGTCGTGAAGCCTGCGGGAATTTCCGGGAAGTGGTGGCGGTAGGCCTGCGCGAGCAGCACCTGCCAGCACGCGACGGTGGGGAAGCCCTGCAACTCGATCAGCTGCGGGAGAATTTTGCCCGAGGCTTGACCGTCTGGGCGGTCGTCCTTGCACAGCGCGAAGTCGACGCAGAGGAATTCGGGGAACGGATTTTCCTTCGGCACCTCGAGGCCTTTCGGGATGGCGGTCTTGGCGTGCTGACGGAAGGCGGGCGTCGAGAGTTGCGCGATGATGTCGTCGGCGGCGCGGACGAGTTCGCCCGCAGCCTGTTCGTCGAGGAAGAACGGCGACTCCGCCACGCGGAAATCCACCGGCCAATACATTGTCTTGGTCAGATCACGCATGAACGCCGCATAGCGGGCGTCAGTGAACGCAGCGTTGTAGGCTTGGCGGACGGCGGGGATCATATCGAAGAAATCGCGTCAGGTTTCGCGCCCTTTGTGGGCGCCAAGCGCGAAGTGTCGAAGCGAGTAATGTGTCAACAAAGAAGCAGGATATGTGATCCACAAGAAATACGAGAGCGCGGTCCATAGATATGTCACCGGCACAACGAGGATGGCTCCAGCGTCAACGCCAGGAGGCCAACCAGACTGCGATGTGACCCAAAGGAGAAGAGTAGACACGAAACCATAGACAATAGCGCCCATTGAAACGCTCAGAAAGGGGAGAAAAAACCAGCGCCAACTTCGCCAACGCGAGATCGCGCTTTTAAGGGAATAACCGACAGCAAAAGACGTGATTACCGCCGCAATGAAGCGAGCAAAGAAAATTTGGTGCGGCAAGAGCTGTTGTCGGTATTCGATGGCACCGACAAGCAGAGCCCAACCAAAGCCCGAGATAACGAGTGCGATTCTGTATCTCACGGCGTCGCCAGGATTGTAGTTCTCAGATCAAAAACTTCCCCTTCGCCATGACCTGTTCGTCGTCGAGCCAGATGTCGAAGAAGCGGCCGACGCAGTCGATGTGGGTGGTGCTCTTCCAGGTCTGGCCGGTGTGCTCGCAGTAGGGATGGCCGAAGGCGATGTGGATGCCGGGGAGCTTCTCGTCCTGCAAAATGTGGCCGATGATGTGGGTGCAGGCAAGGTTGGTGCCGATGGCGAATTCGCCGACGCGGTTGGAGTTCTCGTCGGTGTGCACGTAGGCGTCGAACTCGGCGAGGAGTTCCTGATTCGCGCAGCTCATCGTGGCGATGAGGTTGTCCTTGATGTCGATCGTCAGCGGCGTGGCGCCGATGTCACCGTATTTCTGGCAGAGGTAGTCGCCAACGACGCCGTCGACAACGAAGCGGCCGTGGGAGGTGAAGGGGGAGGTGAAGATCTCGCCGCCAGGCAGGTTGCCCCATTTCTCGGGCGTGATGAGGCCGGCGGTCTTGACCCACTTGAGCGCAGGCGAGAGCTCGGCGACGTAGTCGGTGCCGGCGTCGGTCCGGCAGGTGACGCGGCGGGCGCGGCGGGTTTTCTCGATGAGCTTCTGCGAGAGGCGGTCCACTTCGATGAAGTCGGCACACATGCCCTCGAGCATGATCTGCTTGTTGATGTTGACCATGTGCCCGTGGCGGAGGTGGAGCGGATTGACCACGTCCATCATCTGCATGCGGGTGCGCAGCTCGCCGGGGTGGGTGATGGCGGCGTAAATGCTGACCTGTGAAATCGCGAGAGCGTCGAGGATGGGTTGGGGCATGTCGCGGTGCGGACGCGGGGCGAAATCCTCAAGGATGAACACCTCGCAGGCGGCGCCGATTTTCTCGACCTCGGCGACGAGCGCGGCGGCGATCTCGGCGCAGGCGCGGTCGGTGATCAGCGTGAAGCGCTCGGTGGGCTTCAGGCGCAGGCAGACGTTGATGGCGTTGTAAGCTCCGCGGGAGAGCGCGGGATCGAAGGCGGTCAGGGTGGCGGACATGCTTGCAGCAGTGTGGGTGAGAGGTGGTGCGATTGAAAAGGAGGCGGGCAGCTAGGTGAATTCTCCGGCGCGAGGCAAGTCGGCTCGCTCAAAAGCCGACGTGGGTCTCTTCGACGATGTAGTCCACGACTTGCTTGATGTCGCCGGTGCGCTTGTAGACCTCGAGTTGGCGGTCGGCCCCAGTGCCGACGCGGAGCATGTGGTGGATGTAGTCCATTTCTTCACGGGAGCCCAAGTCGTCGACCACCTCGTCAACAAATTCCAGGAGTTCGCCGATGAGTTCGCGGGTGGGCACTTCGGTCTGTTTGCCAAAATCGATGAGTTTGCCGTCGACGCCGTAGCGGGAGGCACGCCAGCGGTTTTCGTTGAGGAGGCGGGAGCGGTAATTGCGGAAGGTGATATTGCCTTTCATCATCCGGTAGAGCTTGGCGACAAGGGCCTGACAGAGCGCGGTGAGGGCGATGGTTTCGTCGACGCGCATCTGGGCGTCGCAGATGCGGAACTCGAGCGTGTCGAAGAACGGGTGGACGCGCATGTCCCACCAGATTTTCTTGGCGTTATCGATGCAGTTGGTCTTCACGAGGAGCTTGAGGTAGTCCTCGTATTCGGAAAGCGAGTCGAAGGAGTCCGGGATGCCGGTGCGCGGGAAACGCTCGAAGAGTTTGATGCGGTAACTCTTGAAACCCGTGTTGGAGCCGATCCAGAAAGGCGAGTTGGTGGAAAGGGCGAAGATGTGCGGCAGGAAATACCGCGCCATGTTCATGATCTCGATGGCCTCGGCGCGATTGGGGATGCCGACGTGGACGTGGAGGCCGAAGATGAGGTTGGCGCGCGCGATTTGCTGCAGGTCCTCGATAATGACTTTGTAGCGTTCGCCCTCGGTGATTTTTTGGTCGGCCCAGTTGGCGAAGGGGTGCGTGCCGGCCGACGCGATCACGAGCCCCTTTTTCCGTGCGAGGCCGAAGAGTTGTTTGCGCAGGTTTATGACTTGCCGGCGGGCGTCGTGGATGTCGGTGCAGATGGCGGTGCCGAGCTCGACCACGGACTGGTGCATCTCGGGCTTCACACTCTCGCGCAGGGTCATCTTGCCGTCGGAGAGGATCTGCTCGATGTGCGCGCGCAGGTCGCGCGTCTGCGGGTCGACAATCTGGAACTCCTCCTCGACGCCGAGGGTGAAGAGGCCGCCTTTGCTGGCGGTCGCGTCGGCCGCGACCGATTTGGCGGGGACCTTGGCGGAGTCTTTTTTCATGGGCGCGGAACTGCGTCAGGGCTGCGAAGGGAACCGGCGCCGGCGCTTACTTCTTCGCCGGCGCGGCGGCGTTGGCGACATAGTTGCCCCAGGTCAGACCGTTCTGGCCGCGAGTAGCCGCCTTGGCTTTGGCGACGAGCATCTTCGCGGCGGCTTCGACGACCCAGTTGAAGTTTTCCTCGCCGACGGAGTTGCGGTCGGCGTCGGGCGCGGGATTGCAGAAATCGATCGCGTAGGGCACGCCGCCGTGAATGGCGAACTCGACGGTGTTGAAATCGTAACCGAGCGCCTGGTTGAGCGTGAGCACGTCGCGCTTGATGCGGGCGAGCAGGTCGGCGGAAGCCGGCGGGCGGTCGACGACGTAGCGGAGGTGGTGCGGGTTGCGCGGCTCGTAAGGCATGATGCGGACCTCGGTGCCGCCGATGCAGTAGCAGCGGTAGTAGTCGTCAAAGGTAACCTCGGACTGGAGCAGCATCACGAGCTGGCCGGTTTCGG
>JANXWT010000337.1 GCA_025351035.1 Opitutia bacterium
CGCAGGGTGCCGGTGAGGGCGCTGCGCGTCACCGGGTTCTGGGCGGAGTTGGCCGTGGAGGAGGGAGTGTCAGTTGAGCTAGGGTTGGCCATGGTGGTGAGAAACGGGGATTGCCGGGATCGGGAGATGTAACTGAAAACGCGAACCAAGTTAAATCGCGCTTGCTTGTAGGGCCAATCTTTAACGTGGTCGAGGGCGAACTTGCCCATGGTCGCTTGGCTCAAAAATCTCTGGAACACGATTCGCTCCGGCGAGGCGCCGGAGGCGACCCCGGGTGGCGAGCGCGGCGAGGCGGCGGCGGCGGCGTTTCTGAAGAGCCGCCACGGATTCAGCATTGTCGCCCGCAACTGGCGGAGCCCCCGCGACCGGCGCGACGAGATCGATTTGATCGCGCGGGACGGCGAGGTGCTGGTGTTCGTCGAGGTGAAGGCCCGCAGCGCCCAGGCGCTCGTGCCCGGCTACTACGCGGTCGATGAGCGCAAGAAGCGTGTGCTGCGTCGCGCCGTGCATGTCTATCTCGCCGCGCTCGCACATCCGCCGCGCACGTTTCGCTTTGATGTCGTGGAGGTGGCGCTCAGCGCGCGGCTCCCGCCGCAGTGCCTGCATTTTGCGAACGTGCCACTCTTTCCACAGGGCTATCACGTCGCACGGCAGAGCGGGGCGCTGGACGAAGCCGGTCGCCGGTCCGCGGAAAGTTAGCTTAATTCCCTTGAGGGTCATGCCCATCGCGGGACAGGATAAGCGTATGGCTGATACCGAGCGACACCCTTTCCTGCACGGATTGAGCAAGCACCGCGGAGCGCCCCCAACCGTCGTCGTCATCTTCGGCGCATCAGGCGATCTCTGTGCCCGCAAACTGATGCCGGCGATCTACAACCTTGGTGTCGACGGCCTGCTGCCGGCGGACTTTTATCTGCTCGGATTCGGCCGGAAGGAGATACCCGACGAAGAATTTCGCGCCCACACCGCGGCCGCGATCAAGGAGTTCTCCCGCCGGGAGCTCACCGAGGACGTCTGGTCGCGCCTCAAGGCACGCACGTTCTACGTGAGCGGCGGCTACGACGAGCCCGCCGCCTTCGACCGTCTCGCCGCCCGTATCGCCGGCCTCGAAAAGGGGATCGGCCAGGAGTTGCAGACGCTGTTCTACATCTCGACACCCCCGTCGGTGTTCGCGCCGATACTCGCAAATCTCGGCACCAGCGGCCTCGCCGCGCGTTATGTGCGCAAGCCGAACCAATCGAAGGTCATCATTGAAAAACCATTCGGCCGAGACCTTCCGTCGGCCCGGGCGCTCAACCACCAGATGACCTCGGTGTTCGAGGAGCCGCAGGTTTACCGCATCGATCATTACCTCGGCAAGGAGACCGTGCAGGACCTGCTGGTGCAGCGTTTCGCCAACGCGATTTTCGAGCCGCTGTGGAACCGCAATTACGTCGACCATGTGCAGATCACCGTGGCTGAAGAAGTCGGGGTGGGCACCCGCGCCGGTTACTACGAGCAGAGCGGCTGCCTGCGCGACATGATCCAGAATCACGCCATGCAGCTTCTCGCTCTCACGGCGATGGAAGCCCCCGTGAATCTCAGCGCCGAGTCCATCCGCGACGAGAAGGTGAAGCTCCTCAAGGCCATCCAGCCGTTCAAGCTCGAGGGCCCGAACGCCGATCTCGCCCGCGCGCAATACTCCGAGGGTTTCATCGGCGGCCAGCCGGCCAGCGGCTACATGCAGGAGAAGGACATCAGTCCGACCTCCAGCACCGAGAGCTACGCGGCCCTGCGCTTCAACATCAACAACTGGCGCTGGCACGGCGTGCCTTTCTACCTGCGCTCCGGCAAGCGCATGGCCCGCCGCGTGTCCGAAATCGCGATCCGTTTCAAAGGGGCCCCCGGGGCGCTCTTCGCGGGCAGCGACAAGTTCGCTCTCGCGAACAACACCCTCGCGTTTCAGATCCAGCCCGACGAAGGCATGAGCCTCGTGCTCAACGCCAAGATCCCCGGCCTCGAGACCCGCACGCAGCCGGTGAAGATGAACTTCAAATACTCCACCACCTTCGGCTCGAACACCGCCGAGGCCTACGAGCGCCTCGTGCTCGACGCCATGGTCGGCGACAGCACGCTGTTCATCCGCGGTGACGAGACCGAGAGCTCCTGGGCTTTGGTCACGCCGATCCTCGAATACTGGAAATCCAAGGGCCGCGACGGTCTCGACGACTATCCGGTCGGTTCATGGGGCCCGAAGAACTCCGACGCTCTCCTCGTCGCCAACGGCCACGTATGGCGGGAACCCTGACCTGCCATGCCTCTCCTATTCGACGCATTCCCCGGCCAAGAAGTGGCCGTCAGCGGGATCGACTCCGGCTTCAGCAAGATGTGGGCCGACTCGCCCGCGAAGGACAACCGCGCGGTGCAACTGAACCTCGTGGTCTACTTCGGCAGCAGCACCAAGCTGGCGGAGGCGCTCCAGCAGTTCGCCGCCATGGTGCAGTTTGCCAAGGGATTTCCCTGCCGCGTGGTCATTCTCTGTCCGCTTCACGGCGAGACCGGGGAGCAAAAATTCCGCGCCAAGATTCACGGCGAATGTTTTCTCGGCAAGAGCAAGGACGACACCCGCGCCGTCGAGTTCGTCCTGCTCAGTTATCCGCCGCGCAAACACGCGTTCCTCGAGAATCAGGTTTCGATCTGTCTCTCGTCGGACATGCCGGTGTATTTCTGGGCGCACCGGTTCACCTCGACCAAGACGCTTGGCGGCTACGGCTATCTGCTGACCCGCTCGCGCCGCATTGTTTTCGACAGCGCGATCGTGCCGGCCGAGGCGTTCACATATGCGTGGCCCAATCAGGGCGCGGTGCGCGATCTCGCCTACACGCGCACGCGGTTGCTGCGCCAGACCATCGGACAATTCCTCAGCCGCTACGCTCCGTCGCTTATCATCACCGGTCTCACCAAGGTCACGCTCAGCCACCGCGCCGAGTTTGCCCCCGAGGCCCGCTGCATGGTCGGCTGGGTGACCAAGGGCCTCGCCCGTTGTAGCGGAGATACGAAAAAGGGCATCGTTTTCGCAAGCATCCCGAGCGGGAACTCGAGTGGCTTCGAATTCGCGTTCCACTATTCGGATCCGAAGAAAAGCTTCCGCTGGACGGCGGACCTGCCGAAGAGTGTTTCCAATTTCGAGGGTGACCTCGGGACGGGACGCACCTCGCTGGTCGTCGGCGCCAAGCTGCTCGACCCGAACGATTCGTTGTCCGAAGCGCTGTTCGCTTAGCAAGGGACTCCGTTCCGATTGAGCCCGGAATTCACCTAGACGGCGGGCGAAAGTCCGCCGTTTTTTTCGGGGCGCGCGAAATCAGGCGCCGGCGTTGTCTGACTGTAGGAGCGGCTTTATGCCGCTCCTTGTTGCTCCAATTGGCTACACACTAGCAGGCACACTCTGCAGCGCGCGCTCGGCCGGAACCGACGAACTCGTGACACTACCCAGCACGCGCAGGCCGAGCAGCGCGTCTTCGACACGCGTGAAGACCGGCAGACCGACAGCGGTGAACGCGGTCCGGTATTCCTCATAGTCGGCTCCGGCGTCGATGGCCACCGCGACGGGCTTGGCGTGTTGGTGCCCAATCTCCGCCAGAGCGCGTGCAAAACGCGCCGCGCTGAGGCCGGTTGCTTCCAGCCGCCTGGTAAAGGGCACAAGACCGACAATGAGCACGCCGGCTGCGCCGAGCAGCAACCCCGCCGTCTCCAGAAACGCGCCCTCGCCAGCCATCGGCGTCAGGTCCAGGGGCAGGCGCGGTGCGACGAGTCCGGCGAGCCCGTGCCGTTGCAGCACCGCGCGCAGTTTGACCTGAGTCATCGCAGTCAGCTCCACGCTTCGGATCTCCCCGCCAAAAAGATCGCTGCCGTTGACGCTCTCAAATCCTGCATTGGTCAGCAACGCCACCGATCCGGCTGGCAACTCCGCGCACGAGCCCAGCCATGCGAGGGCGGCGTCGAACTCCGCGATGCTGCCGGTGAAGTGCGCGCCGGCGCGTTCCAGCAAGGCGTGCTCGAGTGCGAGGTCGCCTGCCATCGCGCCGGTATGACTGGCGGCCGCGGCTTGCCCGGCGGCAGTGCGACCCGCGCGATGAATGATCACGCGGCGGCCTTGTTCGCTCAATTGCCGGATGGCCACAGCGGCTGGTTCCAGTTCTCCCGATCCGAAGCCTTCGACATAGGCCGCCACCGGGCCCGTGCCGCCTTCAGCCGCAAGTGCCGCGAGCACATCGCACAGTGCAATGTCCATCTGGTTGCCGAGTGCGATCCCGAAACCGAAACGAAGATCCGGCTGACGCGAGCGCCGGCAAAGGAGGAAGGCGCCGCTTTGGCTGAGCAGAGTGAGCTGGCCACCTTCGGGAAACGGCGCGCGCAGCTTGTCCACCGCGATGAACGATGAATCAAGCTGCGTGGCCGGAACCCAATGACCCAAAAAATTCGGACCGAACACGGCGGGTGCCCAACGCCCGGCCTCCCGGGCCGAGCGCAGCAGCGTTTGCGTTTTCCGGCCGAGGCCGGTGGTGTCGGCGCCATCGCCGAGTCCGCCCGAAACCAAGGCCACAACGCTCGCGCCACCGCCTTGCTTGATCAAGGTTGCGAGGGTTTCCGCAGCCGCAGGAGCGGGCAACGCCACGAGCAGCAGGTCGACCGGCTCGGCGAGCAATGCACTGACGTTGGGCACGCACGGCAAACCGAGGAAAGTTTCCTGACCGGGTTTGACCAAAAGAAGATCGCCGGGCGGGAGCCGGTAACGGTGGAGATTCTCCAAGATGGTGCGGCCGACGCCGCCCGGTTGGGTGGAGACACCGACGAGCGCGATGCGGCGTGGCTCTCGGAGCGCAGGCAGAAAATCAAGCTGAGCGGTCGCGCGTGCGGTCGCGCGAACTCCCCGCCGACCGACCGCGTCAAGTGGATGCGGGAGGCCGTCCTGATCGAGCGCGAGCGGATTCATCTCCAGCAAACTCAGTCCCTCGTCGTCGGCGATCTCGCCGAGTTTCCAGAGCGCCACGAACAGTTGGCTCAGAAGATCGACGGTGGTCAGCGCCGTCGTGTCGCGCAGCCGGCCGAGCCAGATACGGCCGAGGAGATGGTTTTCCAATTCGCCAAGCGCTTCCTCCGGCGTGCTGAATTTCAGCGGCCAGTGCAACGGCGGAGCGAGGGCGGCGAGTGCCTCGGCCTGCAGGCCGCCAAAACCGAAGAGCAACATCCAACCGGCTTCGCCGCGCGTGAGTGACGCGAAAGCTTCGACCGGCAGACTGCCTTGGCTTGCGCACTTGATTTTTTCGCAGACAAGTCCTTCGAGCCAGCGGTGGCCATCTGCCTCGATGCGCTGGCGCATGCCCGCGCCTTCGTGCGCGACGCGCGCACGGTCAAAGTCCATGAACTGCACGGCACCGAGCTCGGACTTGTGCCAGACTTCTTCGCCCAGTCCCTTGAGCACGATCGGCTCGCCCGG
>JANXWT010000347.1 GCA_025351035.1 Opitutia bacterium
CCGCGCAAGGGGACCAGACCAAGGGCGAGACCAAGGTTTATGAAACGAGCGTTCGCGCCCGCAATGAGTTCAATGCGCGGCTCGTGCAGACGGCGAAATTCAGCCTCTTCAGCCAACGGCTCTCCTTCAAGTTGACGCCCCGACCCGAGTTCATGAACCCTACTCGGCAGTATCTGCCCGAACTGGCTCTATTCTCGGGATTCGGCGTCAGCGTCCTGCTCGGCTTGGTGGTAAATCTCGCGCAATCCGCCCGGGCCCGTCTGCTCCGCGCCGAACGAACCGGTCGGCAGTTGCAGGCCGAGAACGAGGAGCGCCGCCGCGTCGAAGCCCAGTTGAAAAACACTGACGAGCGCCTGAACCTCGCGCTGGATTCGACGCAGGTCGGCGTCTACGAATGGAATGTCGCCACCGATCAGGCCATCTACAGCCCCAGCGTCTGGACCTCGGCCGGCTACAATCCGACGACGATGCCGCTCACCTATCAGGCTTGGCTCGACATCATCCATCCCGACGATCTCCCAGGGTTTCGTGCCACCATCGCCGCGCACTTCACCGGTGCCACGCCGTTGATCGAGACGGAGTATCGCGTGCGCCACCACGATGGTGGCTGGGCCTGGTTTTCCGCCCGGGCAAAGTGTGTCGCTTTCGACAGCAGCAACCGCCCCCTGCGGGTGATCGGCACCTGCCAGAACGTCACGGCCCGCAGGCAGGCCGACGAAGCCCTGCGCGCCAGCCAGGCGGCGACGCGCAAGCTCTCTCTTGTCGCCAGCCGCACCGATAACGCCGTCATTATTATCACCCCCGACGGTCGGGTCGAGTGGGTCAATGAGAGTTTCGCCCGCTTGACCGAATTGCCACTCGCGGAAGTCAGCGGCCGACAGCTTGTCGACCTGCTGGCCAGTCCGGACACCGATCTTCAGGCCGCGAACCGCGTCGCCAGCTGTATCGCCCGGCGGGAATCGCTGACCACGGACATCATGCACTACGCGCGCTCCGGCCGGCGCTTCCATGTCCACCTCGAACTGCAACCGGTAAAAAATGAAGTCGGACTGGTCGAGAATTTCATCGTCATCGAGACGGACATCACCACGCGGGTCGAAGTTGAGCAGCAACTCCGGCGCGCCAAGGCCGAGGCCGACGACGCCTCCCGCGCCAAATCCGAATTCCTCGCCTCGATGTCGCACGAGATTCGCACGCCGATGAACGGTGTCATCGGCATGACAAGCCTGCTTCTCGAAACCCCGCTCAACGCCGAGCAGCGCGACTACGTCAGCACGATCCGCCTGAGCGGCGATTCGCTACTCGCGATCATCAATGAAATCCTCGACTTCTCCAAAATCGAGTCCGGCCGCATGGAAATTGAGCACCATCCCCTCGAACTGAGGCAATGCGTGGAAGAAGCATTCGATATCTTCGCGCTGCAAGCCGCGGCCAAGGGCATCGAACTGGCCTACGCCGTCGACCCGGCCGTGCCGCGCTGGATCCACGGCGACATCACCCGTCTGCGCCAGGTGCTCGTCAACCTGTTGAACAACGCCGTCAAGTTCACGGCCCGTGGCTTCATCACCGTCGAAGTCCGGCTCGGGGTCAACGCTCCGCGCCAACCGGGTGACAAAATGCTGATCGACTTTGTCATTACCGACTCTGGCATCGGCATTCCGAAGGACCGGCAGCACCGGCTCTTCAAGCCGTTCAGCCAAGTCGATTCATCCACGACGCGCAAGTATGGCGGCTCCGGCCTAGGCCTTGCGATTTGCGACCGGCTTTGCCAGTTGATGGGTGGCACGATCGACGTCACCAGCGAGCCGGAATCCGGCTCGCGATTCCGCTTCAGCATCCAAGCCCAGCCGGTTGCACCCGAGCCCGTGGGGTTGCCCGTGATCGCCGGTGGCGCGGTCGTGCTCGCGGTCGATGACCACCCGGTGAATCGCACGATCTTGGAACACAGCCTTGCGGCGTGGGGCCTGGTGCCACGGGTGGCGAGCGACGAGGAGGAGGCCGTCGCGGCGCTGGCCGCCGACAAGATTGCGCTGGCGATCATCGACCACCAGCTGGACGGCACTTCTGGTCTCGAGGTTATCGTAAAACTGCGCCGAATACACCCCCGCCTGCCAATTGTGCTGTTCACGGACGCCGCCGAGGGATTGCGACGCGGCGAATCAAACGACCCGCTCATCGTCCGTCTTCCGAAGCCGATAAAGCCCGCATTCCTCCACGAGACGCTGTGCCATCTGCTCTCCGGCCTCGCCGCCAGTTCCCCCGTTTCGGTTTCCACCCCCCATCCGAATCCCAAGCGACTGGCCGAAACCATCCCGCTTAATGTGCTGATCACCGAAGACAATCCTGTGAACCAAAAAGTCACCCAGAGCTTCCTCGAACGGCTCGGCTACCGCGCCGACGTCGTCGGCAACGGCCTCGAAGCGGTGCGCGCCTTGGAACAGCGCGACTACGAACTTGTTTTCATGGACGTGCAGATGCCCGAGATGGACGGCTTCGTCGCCACGCAAGAAATCCGCAAGCGTCTTCCGCAAGCTCGCCAGCCCAAAATCGTCGCTCTCACCGCCAACGCCATGCAAGGCGACCGTAAACGCTGTCTCGCAGCCGGCATGGACAGCTACATCCCCAAGCCGGTCAAACTGGGGGACATTGAGCAAATTATCCGGACCATGTTTGGGGCAAAAGCAGGCTAGACACCGGAGACGCTCGCGGTAACCATAGACAGAACACTGACAACCTATGCCTTTACCGCGCACTTTGCTGATTTGCCTCGCCGCCGCAGTTCATCTGGGTAGTGCCCACGCCAAGGTCACTGCCCTCGTTGGGGGCCGACTCATCGACGGCTGGGGCGACGCCCCGATCAATCACAGTGTCATTTTGATCGAAAACGAGCGCGTCAAAGCCGTCGGCACGATCGATTCGCTGACCGTGCCGGCCGATGCCGAGATCATCCGCACCGACGGCATGTCCGTCTTGCCCGGCTTATGGGACAATCACGTCCACACCATGCTGCTCGGGCATTCTGACTACGAGCATTGGGACAAGACCTACCCCAGCCGATTCGAGCGGGAAATCATGCCTGCTGCCGCGCGGCAGTTGCTCATGGCCGGTGTGACGAGCGCCACCGATCTCGGCGCCCCGCTCGCCGCCAGCATCAATGTCCGCGAACGCATCCGCCGGGGCGAGATTCCCGGTCCGACGCTGTATGTTTCCGGGCCATTCATTCAACACGCGCCTTACCCCGGCACCGAGGATTTCCGCTGGGGCGTCAGTGGTGTGGCCGACGCCCGGGCCAAGGTCAGGCAGCTCGCCGACGCCGGCGTCAACGTCATCAAGTTGATCGACCAGGATCAAATGACCGAGGAAGAGGTCCGCGCCGTCGTCGAGGAAGCCCACCTTCGCAAGCTCCCCGTCATCGCACACGGACATCGTCCCGACGAAATTCGCATTGGGCTCAAGGCTGGGGTTGACCGGTTCGAGCACACTGGCCTCGCCATGGCCCCCGGGTATCCAGCCGACATCATCGCGTTGCTGCAAGAGCGCACCGCCAAGATGTCTCTCGGCCCGCTCTATTGGTGCCCGACCATCGAAGGGTTTTTCAACTACGAGGACAATGCCCATAATCCCCTGCACATTGACGACGCGGGTTGGCAGCTCGGCGTCCCGACCGACATCGTCGCGGACATCAAGGCGTCGTTGAAACACCCGGGCTGGCTCGCATATTACCAGATCACGCCACTGCGCGCCAAGACCAGCGCCCGCAAATTCGAGCAACTCCGCCGGGCCGGCCTCGTCCTCCTCATCGGCACCGACAGCGGTATTCCGATGAAATTCCACAACCAGTCCACGTGGCGGGAGCTTGATATTTGGGTCAGTAAGCTCGGCATGTCCTCAATGGACACCATCCGCGCCGCCACTTACTGGCCGGCCGTCATGATGAAGGTAGACGCCGACTACGGCACAATCTCCATTGGCAAATATGCCGACATTATCGCGGTGAAAGGCGATGTCCTCCGTTACATCGACCTGCTTCAACGGGTCGATCTGGTCATCAAGCACGGGCAACGGATCAAGTAACCCACCCGACTTGCCACTGATTCAACGGACAGGCTATTACGACCATTTTGCCGCAGTGTCTGCTCGCTGCGGTAATCATCCAAGTGCTGGCCACACTTATCATGGCACCCTGTATGGTCTGTTCGCCTTTGTCGCCAGACTGTCCTTCAGATTGCACCGGCCTAAAAGTGCGCAAACTCCGCGTCGATCTGTGCTGAATTTCTTCAATTTTTACCAAATTTCTCGCATTTTAGCTCATTTTATTGCGAATATCGTCTGTTTTTACAAACTAACGCTTGCGGCGAAAATCAATGGTTGCCTATTCCCCTCAAACTTCTTTTGAACGCTGCTCGCTCAGACGCAACTAACCCAGCACACCGAGCAATCTTAACCTAGGCCGAACCTTGGATCTCAAACAAATCAAGCAAATCATCGAACTCATCAAGCGCTCCGAGCTGACCGAGTTCGAGTTCGAGGAGGAGGGTTTCAAGATCAAGGTAAAGCGCGGCGCCGGCGGGCAACCTGTGATCATGACCCCGGCGGCATTGTCGGCCAATCCCTTTCCCGTCGTTTCTACCCCGGCACAGACCGCGACCCCCGTTCAAACCGCGGTTCCGGGCACCACCGCCCAAGCCGATGACACCGGTTTCGCCTATGTGAAATCGCCCATGGTCGGCACGTTCTATAAATCCGCCTCCCCCGAGACCCCCGCTTTCGTCAACGTCAGTTCCAAAGTCGAGGAAAAGACCGTCGTCTGCATCATTGAAGCGATGAAGATCATGAACGAAATCCAAGCCGAGACCAAGGGAACCGTGGTCGAGGTGCTGGTCGAGAACGGCCAGCCCGTTGAATACGGCCAGCGTCTCTTCAAAGTCAAATTGGGCTGACCCAATTTCTTCCAAGCTTGGCCGGCCAGACGCGTCTGTCCGGCTTAATTATCTACCTCCATGATTCAAAAGATCCTCATCGCCAACCGTGGTGAAATTGCGCTGCGCGTCATCCGGGCCTGCCGCGAAATGGGGATCAAGACCCTTGCGGTCTATTCCGAAGCCGATGTGCAGTCTCTTCACGTCCAGCTCGCCGATGAAGCGATCTGCATCGGCGGACCCCGCAGCGCCGACAGCTACTTGCGCGCCGACCGCATCATTAGCGCCGCCGAAATCGCCGACGTGGACGCCATCCATCCCGGCTATGGCTTCCTCTCGGAAAACGCCAAGTTCGCCGCCCAATGCGAGTCCTGTAACATCAAGTTCGTCGGGCCAAAATCGAAGAGCATCCAGATGATGGGTGACAAGTCTGTCGCCAAGGACACCGTCCGCAAGGCCGGCGTCCCCATCGTCCCCGGTTCCGATGGTCCGGTGGATTCCGAGGCCGAGGCCGTCAAGTCCGCCCGCAAGATTGGCTATCCCGTCATCATCAAGGCTGTCGCCGGCGGCGGCGGGCGTGGGATGCGCATCGCTCACAACGACGTCTCCTTCGCCAAGGAATATCACGTCGCCCGCAACGAGGCCGAAAAGGCCTTCGGCAATGGCGCTGTCTACATCGAGAAATACATCGAGAAACCCCGCCACATCGAGTTCCAGATTCTCGCCGACAGCCACGGCAAAGTCCTCCATCTCGGCGAACGCGACTGCTCCGTCCAACGTCGCCACCAGAAGCTCATCGAAGAGTCGCCGTCGCCCTTCCTTAACGCCGATCTCCGTAAGAAAATGGGCAAGGCCGCCGTCCGCGCGGCCGAAGCCGCCGACTACGAGAACGCCGGCACGATCGAGTTCCTCGTCGATGCCAAGGGCAATTACTACTTCATCGAGATGAATACCCGCATCCAGGTCGAGCACCCCGTCACCGAGGAAGTGACCGGCATCGACCTCATCAAGCAGCAGATTCGGGTGGCCAACGGCGAGAAGCTCGACTTCGACCAAGGCGATGTCACGTGGACCAAGCACGCCATCGAATGTCGCATCAATGCCGAGGATCCCGCCCGCAATTTCATTCCCTCGCCCGGCACGATCAGCCTCTACTATGCCCCCGGCGGCCCCGGCGTCCGCATCGATTCCCACGCCTACAGCGGCTACGCCATCCCCCCTTATTACGACAGTATGATCGGCAAACTCATCTGCTTTGGCGCCACGCGCAAAATCGCCCTCCAACGCTCCTACCGCGCCCTCTCCGAATATCTCATCCGCGGCATCAAGACCACCATCCCCCTCCACAAAGCCATCATGAGCGACCCCGTCTTCATCGACGGCAAGGCGACCACGGCCTACATGGAAGACTTCATGTCCCGCACCCCGACCGACCTCTTCTGAGCCGCTCTCCCCACAATTGCCTGCCCCACTGACCGCGCTGCCCTTGGCTCGCGGTTAATTTTTGTCCGCCCCTCAACTTTCTCGCTCTTCCCGTGTCCCTTGTGGTCATTCCAGACAATCATTTCTGCCCGCCCTCACCCATGCGCCCTCTCACCCTGCTCTGCCTTACCCTCACCGCCCTCTCCTCCACCGCTCGCGCCGACGACACTCCGCTCGCCCGCGCCACTGCCTGGCTGACCGGCCACTTCACCAACGAGACCCAGTTCACCACCGACAAAGGCTACCGCCACGTCAACCTCCACTCCGCGCCGATCTTCGCCGACCGCACCGACGGCCCGTGGCTCTACGTCGAACAGTCGCTCGCCGACGCCCCCACTGTGCCCTATCGGCAGCATATCCAGCAACTCAGCGCCCGCGCCGACAGTGCCATCGAAGTCCGCATTTACACCCTCGCCAACCCCGTCGCGTTCATCATCTCGTGGCACGACGCCGCCCGCCTCGCCAAACTCACCCACACCGACCTCGTCTTTCAGGAAGGCTGCACGATCATCCTGCGCGAGCAACCCGACGGCTCCTTCAAAGGCGCGACGGAAGGCATCGGCTGCGCCAACGATCTCCACGGTGCCGCCTACGCCACCTCCGATCTCACCGTGACAAAAGCCGAGCTCACCACCTGGGAACGCGGTTACAACGCCGCCAAAGCCCAAGTCTGGGGCCCCATGGGCGGCGGCTACATCTTCAAACGAGTCGAGTGATCGTGTAAGGCGGGTGTCGCCTCCGCCGTTCTTCAATGGAGCCGGCGTGCCCTCGCCCCGAGGTCGGGGACTTTGCGGCGGTGGAGCACGTTGACCCAACGCGCTAATGAAGAGACGCAGACTCTTGTCGGTCCAAAGCCTCTGGCGCTGACCGATGCTCAATATTGATTGGTCATCGCGTCGGAACAAACACTGCTGTTATAATGCGCATTTAATTGCCACGCGCCGACGGATGGGAGACCTGCGCGGCGTTCTCAAACAATCAACCCCCGATTACTTTGAACATCCTTACTGTCGTAGATTGTGCTGCTTGGTGCGCTCCTCACTCTGGGCTTCGGCTACAAGTTCTTTATCCGCATCATCGGCATGGTCATCGTGCCCAACGACGGCGTCGGCGTCGTCACCAAGAAATTTACCATCGGCATCAAAAACTCCACTCTACCTGACGGCAAACTCATCGCTCTGGCCGGCGAAGCCGGCATCCAAGCCGACACCTTGGCCCCTGGTCTGCACCTTTGGCTCTGGCCTTGGCAGTATTCAATAGACGTTATGCCTTTTATTACCGTCGAAGAAGGCAAAATCGGCGTCGTCGAATCGCGCGACGGTGTGCCCCTCTCCGGTGGCCGCGTTCTGGCCAGGCAGGTCGACTGCGATTCCTTCCAAAACGCCCGCGCGTTCCTGCAAAACGGCGGCCAACGCGGACCGCAAATCGCTCTCATCCCACCAGGCACCTACCGCATCAACACCGGGCTGTTCACGGTGAGTGACGCGCCCGTCCTCGAAATCTCTGACAACCGCGTCGGCATTATCACGACCAAAGAAGGACGCAGCCTGCCCACCGGCGAGATTGCCGGCATCAGGGTCGACGGGCATAACGCCTATCAGGACGGAGAGGCGTTCGTTACGGCGGGCGGCTTCAAAGGACTTCAGGAACAAGTGCTGCTGGCCGGACGTTACTTCATCAATCCGCAGTTCGCCACCGTCGAACTCGTCGACATGACCGAGGTGCCCATCGCCCACGCCGGGGTCGTGATCGCCTACGTCGGCGAAGCCGGCAAGGACATCACCGGCGAGAGTTTCCGCCACGGCAATCTCGTTGAGAAAGGCAAGAAGGGCGTCTGGGCCGAGCCGCTCGACCCGGGCCGCTATGCAATCAACCCGCGCACACACCGCGTCGTCAGCGTGCCGACGGCCAACGTCGTCCTCAACTGGGCGAATGACAAATCCGAGTCGCACAAGCTCGACGAGAAACTCTCCACCATCACGGTGCGCTCCTCCGATGGCTTCCGCTTCAACCTCGACGTTTCCCAGATCATCCACATCCCCCGCAACGATGCACCCAAGGTCATCGCCCGCTTCGGCAGCATGGTCAACTTGGTCACGCAGGTGCTCGAGCCCACGATCGGCAACTACTTCCGCAATGCCGCGCAAAACTCGGACGTGATCGAATTCCTCAAGTCGCGCTCCGAGCGCCAAGCCGATGCCAAGAAACAGATCGGCGAAGCCCTCGACGACTACAACGTCGGCGCCGTCGACACCCTCATCGGTGACATCACGCCCCCCGACGACCTGATGAAGACTCTCACCGACCGCAAAATCGCGGAGCAGGAACGCGTCACCTACGAGACCCAGCGCCAGGCCGAGATCGTCCGCAAAGAATTGCAGCAAGCCAAAGCCGTGGCTGACACCCAGGCCAAGGTCGTGGACTCCGAGCGCAGCGTCGCCATCGCCGAGTTCGCCGCGCAGGCTTCCATCAAACGCGCCGAGGGCGAGGCCCGCGCCCGCACCGCCATCGCCGAGGCCGACGCCAATGTGATCAAAATGGTCGGCGGCGCCGAGGCCGAGAAGACCCAGAAGATCGGCTCGGCCGAAGCGAGCGTCATCAAGCAGAAGGTCGAGGCCACCAACCGAGAATCGTTTGTCGCCATCGAGGTTGCTCGGGCGCTCGCTGCCAGCGGCCAAAAACTCGTGCCCGATATCATGAGCACCGGCGGCGGTGGCAGCGGCGGCGGCTCCACGATCATCGAAATGCTCGCCGCAAGCATGTTCAACGACCGGTTGAAAGCCCAGGCAGCAGCAGCCGAACGCTCGCCCGCCAGCAAGAGCTGACCCTGCCCACAAGGTTCCAATCCGCCAGCCGCACGCCCGATTGCCGGCGGCACTTGGCGGCCTTATCACATCGATGACACAAAGCAGTCGGCACTGCGCAATAAGCACCCGTGCCCGTCGCTCTTTGCCGCAGCTCATCTCCACCCCTGAAGAGCTGAAATCGTTTTGTCCAACCGGCGATCAATTCGCAAAAAGTGAAGTCATCGCCAGGTCCGACCACTCGCCGAGGACGCGCGATTCGATCTTCCAACCCGGCGCAGCCGCGGCGAACACGCCCTGCACTTGCTCCAGTTCGCGGCTGAGGATTCCGCTCAACCCCAACTCGCCACCGGGGGCCACCGCACCGATCAGCTCCTTCGTGAACCGCATCAGCACGTCAGCTTGGATGTTCGCCAGCACGAGTTCGGCCTGACGCCCCGCGAGTCCGCTCACGAGGTCGCTGGTGAAAAATTCTACCGCGTCGCCGACGTCGTTGAGCGCCGCGTTCTCTTTGCTGACTTGCACCGACTCCGGATCGTTGTCGAAACCCGCCACGTGCGCGAATCCCAGCTTCGCCGCCGACAGTGCGAGGATGCCCGAGCCGCAGCCCGCATCGAGCACGCGCCCCGTCGTCCCGTATCGTTCGGCAAAACTCACGAGCCTCTCGCTGCACAGCCGCGTCGTCTCGTGGTTGCCCGTGCCGAACGCCATGCCCGGATCGAGCCAGATTACAGTCTCGCCCGGCGGCAGCTTGAAGCGCTCGCGCTCCCACACCGGCACCCAGTTGAGCCGCCCGAATTTCCACGCCTTGAAATGCGCCTTGTAGCTCTCCTTCCAGTCGCGGTCGGCCAGCTCGTGCAGCTCCGGTTCGCCAAGGAGGCACTCGGGGTCGAGCAGCGCCGCGAGTTCGTTCCACGCGGTCTTCGCCGCAACGGCCTCGTCGAAATATCCCGTCACCCACGCGCGCCCCGACGGCTTGTCCTCGAGGATCATCATCCGCTGCTCCTCGCGCTCGGCGAGGAGTTCCTCGATCTCGGCCGCCGCGGTGAGCGACACTTCAACTTTCAATTCGACGA
>JANXWT010000361.1 GCA_025351035.1 Opitutia bacterium
ACTCCGGAGTCTTCGGCGAGCACGGCTGGAGCGGCGTCTTCCGCGGTGCCGGCGCAATCTTCTTCGCCTACGTTGGCTTCGATTGTGTTTCTTCCGCCGCGCAGGAAACCAAGAACCCACAACGCGACTTGCCCATCGGACTTCTCGGCACTTTGGCGGTCGTCTCGTTTCTGTTCATCTCGGTCTCGCTCGTTCTCACCGGCCTCGTTCACTACTCGAAGCTCAACGTCGACGCTCCCTTCATCTTCGCACTCCAGCAAGTTCACGCGCCCGCGCTCTTCCGCTATCTGATCGAAGCCGCGACGCTCGCCGGTCTCACCTCTGTCATCCTCGTCTCGCTGCTCGGTCAACCGCGCATCTTCTTCGCGATGGCCAAGGACGGACTCCTGCCCGCCACCTTCGCGAAAATCCACCCGAAATACGGCACGCCGCACATCACGACGTGGATCACTGGCATCGCCTGCGCGATCATCTCCGGCCTGTTTCCGCTGAATCTCCTCGGCGAACTCATCTCGATCGGCACGCTGCTCGCCTTCGCGCTCGTCTGCGCCGGCGTCCTCGTGCTGCGCAAGACCGAGCCCGCGGCCCCGCGCTCGTTCCGCACGCCGTGGGTCCCGCTCGTCCCCGTGCTCGGCATCATTATCTGCGTCGTGCAAATGTTCTCCCTCCCCACGATCACATGGCTCAACCTCACGATCTGGATGGCGATGGGCTTCGCGGTTTATTTCTTCTACAGCCGCAGCCACAGCAAGCTCGCGCCCAAGTCGTAAGCCTCCGGCCAGTTTTTCGGTTTTCACTCCAGAGCGGCACCCTCACCGGTGCCGCTCTTTTTTTGCGCCATGTCGAACCCGCACGTATCGCGGCGCGCCGCCATTGTAGGGCGGGGTCGCCTGACCCCGCCGCGAGCATCATACGGCTTTCGCCCAACGGCAGGATCAGCGACATGCGCGCATGCCGCCGCTTCGCTTCTTCGCTCCTTTGTGTTCTCCGTTTCGTTCGCGCCGCCGTCACTTCCCGAGGATCTGCGCCATGTCCTTCGCGAAGTAAGTCAGGATCATGTCGGCACCGGCGCGCTTGATCGCGAGCAGCGACTCGGCGCGGATCTTCGCGAGGTCCAGCCAACCCATCTTGGCGGCGGCGTGGATTTGCGAGAACTCGCCCGAGACCTGATACGCCGCGAGGGGCTTGTTCGAGGAATTGCGCACGTCGCGGATAATGTCCAGATACGCACCGGCCGGTTTCACCATGAGAATGTCCGCGCCCTGCTCGTCGTCGAGCGCCGCCTCCAAGAGCGCCTCGCGGCGGTTGGCGGGATTCATCTGGTAGGTCGCCTTGCTGAGCAGGTGCGTGCCCGCCGCCTGCGCGCTGCCGACCGCGTCGCGGAACGGCCCGTAGTAGGCTGAGGCAAATTTCACCGAGTAGGCCAGAATACCCGTGTTGATGTAGCCCGCGGCATCAAGGGCCTTGCGGATCGCGCCGATGCGGCCGTCCATCATGTCCGACGGTGCGACGAAATCCACGCCCGCCTCGGCTTGCAGCACCGCCATCTCGCAAAGGATGCCGACCGTGCGGTCGTTCTCCACGTCGTCGAGGGCTTCCGTCAGCACGCCGTCGTGGCCGTGGCTGGTGTAAGGATCGAGCGCCACGTCGGTGATGACCGACAACTCCGGCACGGCTTTCTTGATCGCCCGCACGGCGCGCAGCACGAGCGTGTCGGGATCGAGTGCGCGGGAGCCGACGGCGTCTTTCAGTTTCGCATCGAGCTTCGGGAAAATCGCGACCGCCGGGATGCCGAGCTTGTGCAGTTGGCGGCATTCCTTCACGAGGTCCTTGAGGTTGAACCGGCAAATGCCCGGCATCGAGCCGATGGGCTCGGGTGCGCCCTTGCCGTCGACGACGAACAGCGGGGCGATCAGGTCGGCCGTGTGCAGCACCGTCTCGGTGACGAGAGCCCGGCGGCTCGGCGTGCGACGCAGGCGACGCGGGCGCTGGGTGAGATCGAGCTTGAAATTCTGTGTCATGGGATTGTCTGGTTGGTGCATTAAACCGCTAATTGACGCTAATTCACGCTAATCTTGAAAATAAATATGGAAAGTGTGCCTCTTATTAGCGGCAATTAGCGAAGATTAGTGGTTAAAATCCGATCTATGGCCATTCGCCTCCACGACTCACTCACTCGCACCTCGCGCGAACTCAAGGCCGCGCAGCCCGACGGCATTTTCCGTTTCTACAACTGCGGCCCGACGGTCTACGCCCCGGCGCACATCGGGAATTTCCGCACCTTCGTCGTCAACGACGTCCTCCGCCGCCTCCTCGATCTCGAGTTCGGCCCGGACAAAGTGAAACACGTCCGCAACCTCACCGATGTCGACGACAAGACCATCAAGCGCGCCCGCGACGAGAGCCGCCCACTCGCCGAGGTCACGAAGCAGTGGACCGACAAGTTCCACGCCGATTGCGCCGCGCTGAACTGCCTCTCGCCGCACGAGGAGCCGCGCGCCGCCGACCCCAAATTCATCGCCGCGCAGGTGGACATGATCGAAGTCCTCATGGAAAAAGGAAACGCCTACCGCGCCGCCGACGGCTCCGTGTATTTCCGCGTCTCCTCGTTCAAGGAATACGGCGAACTCTCCCACCTCAAGGAGCGCCAGCTCCAGCTCGGCTCCGCGCTCTCCGGCAAACCCCAGACCGCCGACGCCGACGAGAAAGAAGACGGCTCCGATTTCGCCCTCTGGAAAGCCTACAAGCCCGAAGAAGACGGCGACGTCAAATGGCCCGGCCCGCGCGGCGCCGCTGAAGGCCGCCCGGGCTGGCACATCGAGTGCAGCGCGATGAGCAAGAAACATCTCGGCGACACCATCGACCTCCACACCGGTGGCGTCGACCTGCTCTTCCCGCACCACGAAAACGAAATTGCCCAGAGCCAATGCTGCAACGGCACGACCTTCGCGCACCACTGGTATCACAGCGAGCACCTCCTCGTGGACGGCAAGAAAATGTCCAA
>JANXWT010000413.1 GCA_025351035.1 Opitutia bacterium
AACCCAACGTCACCTCCGCGCACGGCGATTTCATGGCTGCGGGCGGTGCCGCGGGCGAGCAGCAGATTCGCGACGTTCAGGCAGGCGATGAGCAGCACGCAGGCGACGGTGCCGAGGAGAACATAGAGCACGCGCCCCACATTCTGGCTGTAATGCTCGGCCAGCGGGAGGAGATGCGCGCCGCAACTCTTGTTGGAGTCGGGATACTTCACCTGGAGCCCGCGCATGAAAACGACGAGCTCCTGGTTGGCCTGCGCGGAGGTGACGTTGGGTTTCAACCGCCCGTAGACCTCGAGGAAATGCGCGCCGCGCTCATCGTCGGAACGCTCGGCGTCGGTGAAAGCCATGGGCACCCAGAGCAGGACGCCGTTACCTTTTTGGAAATCCGGCGGCATGATGCCCACGACGCTGTAGGTCGCGCCATCCAGCACGAGCGTGCGGCCGAGGGCGTTGGGGTCGCCGCCGAACAGGCTCTGCCAAAGCCCGTAGCTGAGCACGGCGACGTTGCCGCCATGTTCGTCTTCCTCGGCGGTGAAGAGCCGCCCGCGGAGCGGCGGTGTGGCGAAGACCTCGAAGTAACTTAGCGAGGCGCGCTGGGCGTTCAGGCGCTGGGGCTGGGCGTCGCCCGAGTAGTTGAGGAAAATATTCTTCACGCCGCCGAGCTTCGCGAAGGATTTCAGGTTGGTCTGCCAGTCGAGGTAGTTGGCTCCGGAAACAGGATAGGTGGGGAATTGCGGCAGCCGTTCTTCCATCAGCACCATGATCCGGTCCGGTTCGGGATAAGCCGGAGGGCGCAGCAAGATCGCGTAGGTGACGGAGAAGATCGCGGTGTTCGCCCCGATGCCGAGCGCCAGAGTGAGCACGGCGACAAGCGTGAACCCGGGAGTCTTGAGCAAGGAGCGGAGGATGGCGCGCATCGAGTTGATCTTCCTCTTTCGTTACAGAGGGAACCAAGAGGTGTGGGTTGAGAGAAAGATAAAGAGGAAGAAAGGGAAGATTACTCTGCCCGCAGCGCGACCATCGGGTCGACGCGGGTGGCGCGGCGGGCGGGGAGCCACGCGGCGAGCATCACCAGGGCGAAGAAGAAGGTAGCGGAGCCGAGGAAGACCGCGGGGTCGGCGGACGAGGCACCGAAGAGGAAGGTGCCGACCAGTTGGCCGAGCCCGAACGAGGCCGCGAGACCGAGCACGATGGCGATGGCGGCGACCGTGAAACTCCCGCGGAGCACGAGCGTCGTGAGCTGCGTCTTGGTCGAGCCGAGCGCGAGGCGGACGCCGAATTCGCGGGTGCGTTGCGACGCCCAGTAGAGTGTGGAGCCGTAGACGCCCATGCCGGCGAGCAGCAGTGCGAGCGAACCGGCGCCAGCGGCGATGGCGGAGGCGATGCGGTAGGGCAAGAGGCTCGTGGCCGCGAACGACTCGAGTGTCTGCGTCCGCGCGATCGGTAGGCCCGGCCGCATCTGGGCGAGCAGCGCGCGCACTAGCGGCATGATCGAAGTTGCGTCGCGCAGTTTGAAGAAGACCGACATGTCGTGGTGGTAGAGCTGCGCGAACGGCACGTAGATATGGCTGCGGGGCGGCTCGCCGAGCGAGCGATACTTCGCGTTATGGGCGACTCCGACGACGGTGAGCGAGACACCGTCCTGATCGACGAGAGTTTGTCCGACGGGATTTTGTCCGGGCCAGATGCGCTGGGCGAAGGTCTCGTTGACAATGATGACGTGCGGCGTGTTCTCGCGGTCGGTGGCGGAGAAACTGCGGCCGGCCACGAGCGGGATGCCGAGAGTCGCGAAATAGTCCGGCGAGACGAGATTCCAGTCGGTGCGGAGCGAGTTCTCGCGGTTGCGCGGTGCGCCGGCGGTGTAGAGGTCGCCGAAGCCGCGGCCGGCGTCGTCGAGGGGGACCGCCGTGGACCACGAGGCAGACTGCACGCCCGGCAGCGCGGACACTCGGGTGAGAAATTCCTCGGCGAAGGCCGGACCGGTTGTTGGCGTCAGACCACCGGCGCGAAGATCGAAGCTGACCAACTCGACGTTGCGGGCGTCGAGGCCCGGTTCCGTGGCGGCAGCGCGGCCGAGCGCCTTGACAAGCAGGCCGGCCGTGGTGAGGAGAGCGAGCGACAGCGAGAGCTGCACGATGAGGAAAAGATTGCGCAGCGAGAAGAGGCGACCGCCGGTCGGTTGTTCGTTGCTCCGCAGTCCCGCGATGAGGTCGAAGCGCGTGGCGGAGAGTGCAGGTCCAAGGCCGAACGCCAGACCGGCCAGCAGCGAGACGCCGAGGCAGAAGAGGAACGCGAGCGGGTTGATCGCGGGGTGAACCGACAGCGCCACCGGGAGCGCGGGCAGCAGCGAAGTGAAAAGGTCGACGAGCCAAGTGGCGACGAGGC
>JANXWT010000003.1 GCA_025351035.1 Opitutia bacterium
CGGGCTACTGGCTGCTGTTCACCACCTACATGGTGTATGATGACGAGGGTTACGTTCTCCGGACGCTGGCCGATTTTTCCGTCCACGGCCGGCTTTACGACCAAGTCTACACCCAATACGGCCCGTTCTACTATCTGTTCTACGATTTCTTCCACCGACTCGCGGGACTGGAGTTCACCAGCACGGGCGGCCGCGAGATCGCCCTTTTCAACTGGGTCGCGACTGCCCTCGCGTGCGCCGCCATCACGTGGCGGCTGACGCGCTCATGGCCGGCCGCCTTCGCCGCGCTGGGAGTCACTTATTATCATCTCTGGTCCACGATCAGCGAGCCGGGGCACCCGGGCAGCCTGCTGGTCGTGGTGCTCGCGCTGACCGCGTGGGCCGGATTGGAGCTGATTTTGCGGGGAAAAATCGCGTGGTTCGCCGTGCTCACTGGGGCGAGCGGTGCGGCCCTCGTGCTCATCAAGATCAACGTCGGCGGATTCTTCATCGCGGCCACCGGCCTCTGGCTGCTGATCAATCACGCTCAGGGGAAAATCGCGCGGGCCGGCACTCTGTTCGGCGGCGCGGCCCTTGTGCTGCTGCCCGCCGTGCTGATGAAACATTTCCTCGATCTGGAGTGGGCGCAGATTTTTGCCGTCCTCGCCATCGTCAGCGCCGGCACGATGACGGCCGCAGCCGCGCAGCAGCGCGAGCCCGCCGTCCAGACGCGCCACGTCATTCTCTTCGTCGGTGCCGGTCTTGGCCTGGGGATTGTCGTGGCCGCCGCCACCCTCGCCCGCGGCACCAGCGTGGGCGGATTGCTGGAGGGTGTGCTGCTTGGTCCGCTGCGCCATCCGGGCGTCTACCATTTCATCCCGCTATGGCGCACGGGCACTCTGCCCGCTGCGGCGGCCTCGCTGCTCCTGGCGATTTGCTGCTGGCGCGGCCGCGAGCGCGCCTGGCTGCCAACCGTCGTGAGCTTCGGCCGGCTGGCACTCGGCCTTGTCATCATGGCTGCTTACGCAGAACTCATCGCGCTCAATACGTTGGCCTTGGCACTCTGCTTCGCGGTGCCGCTGGCATGGCTGTTCGTCTTTCCTCTCGGCAAGCCGAACCTAACGCGCCCCACCGCCGCGCTCGCCTGGATCGGCCTGCTGCTCGCCGAGCAATTCCTGCACGCCTATCCCATCGCGGGCAGCCAGATCAGCTGGGGAACATTTCTGCTGATGCCGCTCGCGGCGGTCGGCTGCCACGAGGCAATCGCTCACCTGACCCGCCAGCACCAAACATGGACGAAACCTCTCCGCGTCGCCAGCGGAGCGATTGTCTGCGTGACGGTTTTCTTCATGACCGGCTGGCTCGCCCGGTTGGGCTGGAACCGCTACAGCGCCAGCGAGCCGCTCAATCTGCCCGGGGCGGAAGGCCTGCGCCTGCTTGAGAATCAGGCGCTTTCCCTGCGCACGATGGCCGTCAATGCCACCGCGCACGGCGACATGGTCTTCAGTCTGCCCGGACTCTACAGTTTCAATCAATGGACGGGTCTGCCCACGCCGACACTCGCCAACGCCACGCATTGGTTCTCGCTGCTGAGCAGGAAGCAGCAGACGGAAACCATCGCCGCGCTCGACCGCGCGCAGCGGCCGGTGATCATCGTGCAGCGTGGCGTGGTGGATTTTCTCAAGCAGGGGAACTTTTCGCTCGGCGGACCATTGTTCGAGCACGTCTCGCAAAATTTCACGCGCGCGTTCACGAGCGAGACCTACGAATTTTGGGTGCGCAACGGTCGTGTCATCGCCCCGATCAACCGGGCGGATCTGCTCCGGCCGCGCGAACCCGCCCCGGGCCTCGCCCAACTGCGCATCAGCGCCGACGTCCTCACCAGCCGGCCGGTAGTGGCCGCGGAGATCATGTTGCTCAGCACGCCGCTAACGCCGGTCCTGCGCCTCTCAGCCGCGAACGCCACGCTGGCCGCGACGCCGCTCGGCCTCGACGGCACCGCCACCGGAACCACCATTACCCGCGCTTGGGGGAAACCTTTGCCGCCGCTCTCCCGGCTGACGATCGACATTCTGGGCGACCGGCCGCGTTTCAATCCGCGTTCCGCCGTCCTCGTGCTCCTCGATGCCCAGGGCCAGCGAGTCGGCGAAGCGGGGTTCGCCGATTAGTTGTGTTCTGAAACAGGGTCGGGGCACTCTACCCGCGCTTGCGCGCCACCAGCAGGAGGCTGACGCCGAACGGAAACGGCACCGCCGAGACGCGACCGGTGCGGACGAAGACCAATTGCAGCAGCCGGTTGAGCCAGCGCGGCGGCAAGGCATCCTCGGCGCGGCGCGCCTTTGCCGGGCGGTCGGCCCGGACAAACACCGGGCCAGTAGCAACTGGCAACGGTGCAGCACCCGTCCACTGCCGCCATTTGCGCACCAGCCACACGGCGGGAAACACGACGACGTTCGTATAATTGATGTGCACCAGCTCCCAATGTTCCGAAGGGAAAAGCGCCGCGAGCCCCGCGCGGTCATAGCGTCGAAAATGGTGCAGGGCCACATCCCAATCGCTCCACAACGTCATCGCCGCCGGCACCGTGATCACCGCCACGCCACCCGGCCGCAGCACGCGATGGAATTCACGCACGGCCGCCGTGTCGTGCGCCACGTGCTCGAGCACATCGAGCGCCGTCAGGCAATCCACGCCGCCGTTGGCGAACGGCAAATTCGTGCACGAGCCTTCGAGCACCTGCTCCGTGGAAAATCCCTGCCGCAGGATCGCCAGCGATTCGGCGTGATCATCGACGACCCGCACCTGGCACTCCGCCGCAAGCTCGAGCGCAAAGCGCCCCGTGCCCGCGCCACAATCGGCGAGCACCGTCGCGCGGTTCAAACCGGCGCACCGGCGCAGCCACCAGCCGACCAGTTCGCGCTTGCCGGCGTAATACCAGTGTTCGCGTTCAACTTTTTCGAGATTGGCGTATTCGGCGGCGTCCATGAGTGCGGGAGTGGAGTGAGGTTGTGCGCACCGCGGAAACCTGTCCATACTCCAAATGCCGCTCCCTCCGCACCGTCCCGATGCCCTCAACCCCGCCCACCTCCGACCGCTCGCCACGCTGGCTTTTCGCGTTCGCTGTGCTGCTCGCACTGGGTCACGCGGCGCTCTCCTTTGTCGCGATGCGCGACAAGTCAGGAACCTCCGACGAGCTCGCGCACATCACCGGTGGCTACACGTTCAATCAACTCCACGACTACCGGCTCCATCCCGAAAACGGCGTTTTGCCGCAGCGTCTGCAGGCGCTGCCGGCGGTGATCGCCGGCGTCCGCTACCCAACCCCCGAGGGCCGGGCGTGGCGCGAGTCCGACGTCTGGAAGACCGGCCACCGGTTTTTCTACGAGCTGGACAACGACCCCGCATGGCTGCTCTCCACCGCGCGCGCGATGAACGCGCTGTTCGGCGCCGCTACCGTGCTGCTGGTGTTTGGCTGGACGCGCCGTCTGTTTGGCGACGTCGGTGCGGTCGTCGCGGCGCTGTTCGCTGCGTTCAGTCCGACCATGCTCGCCCACAGCGCCCTCGCGACCTCGGACATGGCAATGGCGTTTTTCTTCCTCGCGTCGTGCGGCGCATATTGGCGGCACCTGCAAGTCGGCGGCGCGCGCAGTTGGACGCTCAGCGCGCTGGTGTTCGGCCTCGCCTGCGTGGCGAAATACTCCGCCGTGCTGCTGCTGCCGATGTTTGCCCTCATGGCGCTCGTGCGCGCCGCGCAGCCGGCACCATTTGCGTTTGCGGGCCGCAGCTGCAACCGACCGCTGACGCGATGGGGGGCCATCACCCTGTCGACCGCCGGCCATGGCTTGGTTGCGGTTGCGATGATCTGGCTCTTTTTCGGTTTTCGTTTCACGGCGTTCAACCCGCAGGAGGCGGCCGGCGAATTCAGCATCCCGTGGTTCTATGTGCTCGCTATCGGTCCGACCGGGGCCGGCGTGATCGATTTTTCCCGACACTGGCACCTGCTGCCCGAAGGCTATCTCTACGGACTGGCTTTCGTGCTCAAGCTCTCCGAGGCGCGCGGAGCCTTTCTCGACGGCGACTACAGCATCTACGGCTGGGCGAGTTTTTTCCCGAAGGCGTTTTTCTACAAGACGACAGAAGCGCTGCTGCTCGCGACCGCCGCCGCCAGCGCGTTCGCCTCGGCGCGCGCGCGCACCGAGGGCTGGCGGCGTTGGTCTACCGGGCTGTTACCGTTTACACCACTGCTCGCGCTCTTCGGTGTCTATTGGGTTTTCTCGCTCACCAGTCATCTGAACATCGGACACCGCCACATCCTGCCGACGTATCCGGTGCTGTTCATTTTCACCGGAGTTCTTGGGGCCGCTATCGTGCGCGCCGCGGAGAAGTCGCGCCAGACGGCCCGGATACTCGGAGCCCTCGTCACGGCACTCGTCGGGGGACAAGTGGTGACGTCTGTCTGCGCATTCCCCCACTACCTCGCCTATTTCAACCGGCTTTCGGGCGGACCGGAAAACGGCTATCGCCACCTGGTGGACAGTTCGCTCGACTGGGGACAGGACTTGCCCGGGCTCGCGCGTTGGTTGGAGCGTCACAATCCACCCGGCGGGCACGCCTATCTCTCCTACTTCGGGACCGGCGAGCCGGATTTTTATGGGATTCGCGCGACGCGCCTGCCGTTCATCAACGCGTTTCACCGACCGCCGGAATGGTATGAGCCGGCCGGGGGGATTTACTGCCTCGGCGCCACGATGCTCCAGCAGGCTTACAGCCCGGTGCGCGGCGATTGGACGCTCGCGCGGGAGAAGGAATACCAAGATCTCCGCCGGCTCGCACCGTTGTTCCAGTTGTATTTCACCGTGCCGGCCAACCGCGCCGAGTTGCTGAAGTCCACGACGGCGGCGCAAATGGAGCGCGCCTGGACGCGCCTGGACCTCTTGCGCTTCGCGCGCCTCTGCGCCTACCTGCGCACGCGCGAGCCCGATGCGATGATCGGCTACTCGATCTTGATCTACCGTCTCACCGACGAGGAAGTGGCCGCCGCCGTCAACCGCAGTTTCACCGCGTGGGCCGACGCCGTAGACAAAACGCGCTCTCGCTAAGTCCGCCGTCTCCCCGCAGCCCCGCTCACGGCGCGGCCGGGGTCGGGGCCTGAACTTTCCTGAGGAGCTTGGCGGCGGTCGGATTGTCGGGCAGAAGCCTCACAATCTCGGTTGCGAGGACGAGGGCGTGCGCCTGCTCGCCGCGCGCGAGGGTCTCGTGCACAAGGCGGAAAGCGGTGCTGCGAGACGCACCCGGCCGCAGCACGACCTCCCGAAAAACCGCGAGCGCCTTCGGTTGCTGATCGAGCGCGAGCCGCAACCGCACTTCGCGCACCTGCACTTCGGCCTTACTGCTCGCGAACCATCGTGGCGGCTGGTCGCGGAGATAATTGAACACCCGCTCCGCCTGCGCCAACTGGCGGGTATCGAGCCATTGGTCGAGCGTGCGCAGGGTGCTGGCAGCGACCGCCGTTGTCGGCAATAGATCGTCGGGCAATTTCAGTTCACGGAGAGCAACGAAGACCCGAATGTTGCCACTGAATTTGCCGCGCAACTCGTCGTGGAGCATGCGGGCAGCCGCGAGGTGTTTCCCGGCCGCGAGGTCGGCGGCGAGCCGCACGAGATTCAGACCGGTGGCCTCGTCGTGGAATTGGCCGAGGTATTGGCGGACCTGATTGCGGGTGGTGAGCAAGTCTTGCGAGGAAAACGCGAGCTGGAGTTCCCGCAGACCGAACTCAGCCTCCTGTGGGGCGAGCCAATCCGGGCGAACTTTGCGGACTGCCCGCAGCAAGTCGCGCGCAGGGGTCAGAGCGTCGGCTCGCAGCAAGTCGTCAAATTGCTTGAGGGCGGCGGCGGCGGTCGGCGGCAAGACCTCGGCGGCGGCGGCCGTCGAAGCCGCCGCGGCTGCTGATTTTTCCGCGCTGGCGACGGCCAGTTTCATGTCGAGCGTCTTGCTCGCGGCCTGCAACGAATCACTGAACGGAAACCGCGTGAGCGCGACACGCAACACTTCCAGTTCGGCGGACAGGTTGCCGGCGCGCTCGAGCACCGTGACTGCAAGTTGCCAGACGGGGAGTTGCACTTGACCGCGACTGCCCGCCATAAAGCTGACCAAGGCAGTCGCATTTTGGTCATTGTCGGCGAAAGCAGCGCGCGTGAGCAGCTTGAGGAACTCCGGATAGAATCTCTGCCTGCCGCTAAGTGTTACGACCGAATATTCCCAATTGCGCAATAGCCGCGTGGCGCGCTCGAAATCGCCACGCCGCAGGGCTATTTCGGTGAGGTGCACTTGAAACGCAAACAGACTGAGATGCGATGCTTGAGCGACCGTCTGCACACGGAAAATGATCTCCGGCAGATCGAGATTCACGAGGAACGCGGCAAAAGTCTGGAGCACGCTGTCGTTGGCCCCGAATGCCGCGTAAATTTCCTGCTCGACGGCATCGCGGAGTGTCGGGCGTTTGAGCAGATGCCAGGCGCGGAAGGCATAGAGCAGCGGGCCTGGCTTGTTTGGCTCCAGACCTTTCATTTTGATCAGTGCACTTTGCAGTGCGACACTGTCTTCCAGCGCAATCGCGATTTCCGCCTGCAAATAAAGGGTATCTGTTGTGGTGGGTCCGACCGGTGCAAATTGTTCCATCGCGCGCCGGGCTTCGGGTGCGCGGCCGGACTGCAGCAGCGCCTTGATCTCAACAAGGTGAAGTCGATTGTCATCGTCGGGGTCTGTCGGCCGTCGAGGGATAGCGGCTAGTTGCTGCACGGCGTCGGACGCCCGGCCCAGCTCGAGCAACAAGACCGCGCGGGCGCTAGCGACGAAAACGCGGCTCTCAGCCGAAAGGGCGTGCGCGCCGGTCGCGGCCAAGAGCTCTTCGCTCTTGAGCAAGGCTCGCGTGCGCACCTGGAAGATCGAGTAGTAACTAAAGAGCGCCCGCAGCAGACGAAGATCCTCGCCCGTCGCCGCGACGCCATCCTCCAGCAGCGTGATCACGTAAGCAGAGTCCGCCAAGGCGATCTGGCGCGCCAGCAGGAGGCGTCCCTCGACGTTACCTGGCGACCGGGCGAGACCGGCGCGCAGGTTGAAGTAGGCCTCGGTGAAATCCCGCTCATTGAACTGGCGAATACCGGTCAGAATGGCCGTGTCGCCGCGTTTTTTCCGGAAGGAGGAACGGTCGAGAGGCATCGCGAGAATGTCACGCCAACCGATCTGATTGTCGGAATTGAGGGCGAGAAACGCCCAAAGCGCGACGGTCGCGGCGAGGTAAAGCCCCAAGCCCGCGCCCGCGAACAGGACCAAAAGTCGCTTCCAGAAAATCTCAAATTGCCAGAGCGGATTCGCATGTTGCTCGATCCGCAGGGCGGTCGAACGGAGGATCCAGAGCCGGCGGTCCGCACTGGGTATTTCGAGCCGCCAAGAGGGATTGAGTTTAACGGATAGTCTCACGGGACCGGATGCTGGGCCGGCCACGAGCCGCTGCCAAGCTTACTCGAAACGCAGGGCCTCGATGGGGTCGAGCGACGCGGCTTTCCATGCCGGATAAAAACCAAAGCCAACGCCAATGCCGGAGCAAACAACCAAACCGATGAGCGCCCAATCCCAAGGGAACACGGCGGTGGCGTTCAGAAGCAGGGCGACGCCATTGCCGCCCAGCACGCCAAGGAAGATGCCCATGAGACCGCCGGCAAGGGAAATGGCGACCGCTTCGATCAGGAATTGGATCAGGATGTTTTGCTTGCGCGCGCCGATCGATTTGCGGATGCCGATCTCCTTCGTGCGCTCGGTGACGGAGACGAGCATGATGTTCATGATGCCGATTGAGGCCGCCATTAGCGCGATG
>JANXWT010000018.1 GCA_025351035.1 Opitutia bacterium
TCGTCGTCGAAGTTTCCGGGATCGTCCGCAACGCGCTCGGGCCGGGCAAGAGCATGATTCTTTGCACGCTCACCGACCCGCGCGTGCAAAACATGGGCGCCGTCGCCGGCATGAGCGGCAGCCCGCTCTACATCGACGGCAAACTCGCCGGCGTGCTTTCCTACCAGATCCAGCGCTTCGAGACCGTGCGCTACGCGGGCTTCACGCCGATCGCCGACATGCTCGAGATCAGCGCCATGCCCGCGCCGGGCAAAGGCATTTTCAATCCCACACCGATTCCGATCAAGGGCGTCGACAGCCAACGCACCGCGAGCTCCGACTTCCGCCCGTTGCAACCGGTGTTCTCCCTCGGCGGACTCGCGCCCAATGTCGCCGCGCTCTTCGAAAACAAATTCTCCGCGCTCGGCCTGAGCGCCGTTGCTCTCGGCGGCAGCACGCAGGGTTCGGACGACGCCGCGAACCAACCCATACCGCATCCGCATCTGCGTCCGGGCGATGTCGTCGCGGTCGCGCTCGCCACGGGCGACATCAGCCTCGCGGGCACTGGCACCGTCTCGCGGGTCGATGGCAATCGCATCCTCGCCTTCGGCCACCCGATGCTCTCGCTCGGCGCCACCGAGCTCCCGATGGCCAACGCCGAAGTCGTCGCGATTCTCCCGAGCCAGTTCAATTCCATCAAGGTCAGCAACGCCGGCGATGTCATCGGCACATTCAGCCAGGACCGCCTCTCGGGCATCTACGGCGAGATCGGCCGCAAGCCCCAGATGGTGCCCGTCGAGGTCACCTTCCCCGGCAACCCCGGACGCCGCCCGCTCCATTTCGAAGTCGTTCGCCACGAGCAAGTCCTCCCGACCATCGCCGCCACCGGTCTCGCTCAAGCCGTGCTCGGCTCGAACGAATCCGGTTTCTCCAAGGGCTTTCGCGTCACGACCACGGTGGATTTTCCCGGCCTCGCGCCCATCGAGCTCAGCCAGCTTTATCCCGGCCCGCAGGGTTTCAGCCAGGGGCTCAACGATTTTGTCGGCAACCTCTCGCTCTGGCTTTTCAATCCTTATGAGCGCACTTTCCCCTCGGGAATTCGCTTCAGTGTCGAGGAAATGCCCGAGACGCCCGTCGGCAACATCGAGTCCGTGCAGCTTTCCCACTCTTCGGCCGCACCTGGTGACATCGTCGATGTCTCCGTCGGCTGGCGTGGGTTTCAACGCGAAGCGCAAGGCACGCTTGCCAATATTCCGATCCCGCAGGAATGGGCCGGGAAAACCCTTGAGATCATCCTCACCAGCGGCCCCGCGCTCGATGAGCTCAGCGGGCGGCCCGCCGCCGTGCCCATTGCGCAACTGCGCACCTTCGAGGCCTATATTTCCGCTCTCCGCAACGTCCGCCGCAGCGACGGCCTCTATCTCGCCGTCGTCGAGCGCACGAAGGTCTTCACCGACCAACGCACAATGACGAGGGAAATGCCAGGCTCGCTCGAACGCATCGCCCACGGTGCCGACGAAGCGCGCTTCCAGCGGCGCGAAGCCCTCGTCCCGCTTTGGGAAACGCATCTGTTGCCCGACCGCCTCTTCAACATTCTCGTCCGCCGTCCGCTGACGATCACGGATTGATTTCACCCTCGGTCGCAAAGACCGACAAGTCGCTTTCTGAATGAAACTCCGATTCTTCGCTGCCTTCGCTTCCTTCGCGTTAACGCTGTCGGCCGACCCGCTCACCAAGTCACTCGAGATTGATTTCGGCCGCGATGTCGCCAGTCGCAATCTGAAGGGCCTCGCCACGCGCTCCGACGGCCGTGTGCTGCCCGGGCCCGTCTTCACCGACCTCACCGGCCCGAAGCTGGGCGAGATTCTCTGGACGATCAAGCCGCTCAGCGCCGGCAGATTTCTCCTCGGCACCGGACCCGAGGGCCATGTCGAGGAAGTGACCTTTAACGCCAAAGACAGCACCTACATGGCGCGCACTGTCGCCGATGTCGGCGAGTCCCAAGCGATCGCGTTGCACCCGCTGGCCGATGGCAGTTTCCTGATCGGCACTTCGCCGACCGCCGCCGTCTATCTCGCCAAGGAAGGCAAAATCCTCGCGCGCGTTCCGCTGCCCGCCGACTCTGTATTCGATTTCCTCGCTCAGCCCGACGGCAGCGTGCTCGTCGGCACCGGCAATCCCGGAAAAATCTACCGGCTTGATCCCGCTCTGTTCGTCAAGGCGGGCGTCAATGAGACCAAACTCCCCGACAATCAGGCCCTCGCCGATAAAGGCATCACGCTGTTCGGTGAAATTCGCGACCGCAATGTTCGCCGCCTGCTGCGCCTCGCTGATGGCCGCGTTATCGCCGGCTCCTCGCCGCGTGGCAACGTCTACGCGTTCACGCCCTCAGTCGCGTCGCCCGCCAAAGCGGACGCGCCCGTCATCCTCCAGGAAAACCGCGACTCCGAAGTCGTCGATCTCCTCGCAGCCAGCGATGGCGGCTTCTACGCGGCCATCGTCGTGTCGCCCGGCGACTCCGAGCGCATCATCCCGAAACGCGGTCCGGTCATCGTGCCGCCGAGCGACGAGAAGGAGGAAAAGGAAACATCCAAGCCCGCCTTCACCGGTCGCAGCCTGATCGTGAAGTTTCCCGCCGACGGATTCCCGGAGACGACCATGTCGCGAGCGCTCGTCTCGTTCTATCGTCTCGTCAAACGCGGCGACTGGCTGGTCGTCAGTGCCGGT
>JANXWT010000031.1 GCA_025351035.1 Opitutia bacterium
TAAAGTTCGGGACCGAAGAGCATCATCGTGCCGCTGAAACCATCGGGCGTGATACCGACCACCGTGAATGGGCGCTCGTTGATGCGCTGCGTGCTGCCGATCAAGTCGGCCGGGAAACCGAGGCGCTTCCAGTAGTTGTAGCTGACGATCATCACCGGCGTGGCGGAGCCGGGTTTTTCCTCCGCCGGCGAGAAAGCGCGGCCGCGGAGCAGGGGAACCTGGAGGGTCGAAAAATAATTTGCGCTGACGAGCGCACCGAATGTGCGGCGCGCGGTCTCGCCTTCGCCGACGCCGACCATCGTGAGGTTGTGCGCCATGATGTCGGTGAAAGCGGCGTTGTGCTGCTTCATCTCCTGATAGACGGGGTAGGCGAACATCCGGAAGCGCTTCGGGTTTTTCTCGTCCTGGGTGTAGATCTGCACGACCTGCTTCTCGGTCGGCCACGGCCGCGGGCTGAACACGAGCTCGTGGACCATGCTGAAGATCGCGGTGTTCACGCCGATGCCGAGGGCGAGGACCGTGATGGCGGCGGCGGTGAAGCCGGGGGATTTGGCGAGGAGGCGGAGGGAGAATTTCAGGTCCTGCAGGAGTGTATTCATGGAATTTGGGTGCGCGGAAGCCGGGCGGGTTAGCTGAAAAACACAGCGAGTTGCGCGAAAGATGCAGAAATCTTCGCTGCCAACGAAAATGGCCGCTTTAGGCGGAAGCGGCCGGCGATTGGCACTCTTGCAGGCCTATTTCTTGGACAACTCGTCGATCATCTTCTGCACGTCATCCGGCAGGCCCGCGGCTTTGGCTTCTTTCCGCTCTTTGTCCCTGAGCTGATAGCGCATTTCCCGGTCGTCGACGCTCAACAGCTGGCGCACCGATTCACCGAGGTCGATCTTGGCGTCTTCGTTGTGGGCGCGGAAACGCAGGGTAGTCAGGTGCAGCGCGCCATTCTGGATGCTCCAGCGGTTCTCGATCCAAACGCCGGTCGCTTTTTTTAACATGAACTTGGTCTTGATCAGCTGGATGGCCGATCCGTCCTCGCGGTAAGTCGTATACATGGCGACGGAAGCGATGCCGGCGTTTTGCTCGTATAGCCAGGTGCCGATGACGGCACGGTGCAGAGCCTCGTCGGCGCCCGGCGCGGCAACCGTTTCGGCAAAAGCATGCGTCGCGAGAAAAGTGACGGGCAGGAAGAGAGTGAGGAGGGTGGAGCGCAGGGGGATTTTCATGGGGAAGGTCATTCGGTCCGCAGCGCGGTCAGCGGGCTGACTTTGGTCGCGCGCCGGGCGGGGATCCAGCAAGCGAGCGCGGCGGCGGCCAAGAAAAACGTCGCCGCTGTGAGCAGCACCACCGGGTCGAAGGCTTTGACGCCGGGCATCACGGAACCGATCAGCCGGTTGAGGCCGAGTCCGAGCAGCAAGCCCGTGCCGATGCCGAACGAGGCGGTCGACAGTCCCTCGCGCAAGATGAGCGACTGGATCGCACGCGGCACGGCACCGAGCGCCATGCGGATGCCGATTTCGCGGGTGCGCCGGGAAACTTGGTAGGCTTTGAGGGAGTAGATGCCGACGACTGCGACGAACATGGCGAAGCAGGAGAACACCGCGAGCAGTAGGGAGCCGAGCTTGGCGGCCCAGATGTCCACCGATGTTTCGGCGTGCTGCTTGAACGTGCGGACCATGAACACCGGCACGCCGCCGGCGGCCTCGCGCAGGGTCGCCCGCACTTGCGGCGCGAGCGCGATGGCGGCGCTCTGGGTGTCGCTGACGGGCCGCACGTGGAAGTGGGCGTTGCCGGAATAGCCTTGGGCGAATGGCACGTAGACGGCGCCGCTGGGCGCGTCGTCGAAGAAATCCATGGTCGAGCGCGCGACGATGCCGACCACCTGTAGCGCGCCGGCCTTGGTGTCTGACGGATCGTTGAACCGGATGAATTGTCCCACAGCGTCGCCGTCCGGCCAGAGTTGGCGGGCAAGAATTTCGTCGATGATCGCGACCCGCGGGGCTCCGGGGGCGGCAGCTTCGGCCACGGAGAACGCGCGTCCTTGCTTCACCGCCAATCCCATCACGGAGAAATAGTCTGCGCCGACTGAGTTCCAGCGTCCGTCGTAGGCGCGGCCTTCGGCGGCGGTGGCGGGCTTGGCATCAGGGGCGGGCTTGGGTCCATCTCGGCGCACCGCGCGACCAGTGCTGATAAATCCGTAGGGCACAATGGCGGCGACGGATGCCGACTTCACGCCGGGCAGCGCTGCGAGCCGCTCTTGGGTGGCGCGGAAAAGATCGAGGCCTTGCGACTCTTCCAAGTTACCCAAAGTGGCGTCGACTTCGGCGACGACGGTGTTGTCGGCGCGGAATCCATGATCGACGGACATCGCACCGGTCGTCATCCGCAGGAAAAGTCCGGCGACAACGAGGAGAGCGAGGGAGAGCGAGATCTGCGTGACCACCAGCGGATGACGCGGGCGCCACCACGCCGGGCGCGGACTGGAGGAATCATCGCCGGCTGTTTGCTTGAGATCGGTCAGCACGTCGGCGCGGGACAACTTGAGCGCCGGCCCAAGCGAAAAGGCCAGTGCGGCGCCGATGCAGATGGCGGTGGTCGCGCCGAGAATCACCGACGAGCCCATCGAGGCGGAGAAAAACGAAACGGGCAACCGCGACTCCATCGCGACGGTGAGTAGGCCGATCACGGTCTTCGCGGCCAGCAAACCCAAGCCGCCACCGACCACGGAAAGCATCAGGCCTTCGAGGCAAAGTTGCCGGATGAGTTGCGAGCGGCTGCCGCCGAGCGCGAGACGGATGGCGAATTCCTTGCGCCGTGCCTGTCCGCGCGCCAGCAGCAGGCTCGCGAGATTCAGACAGACGATGAGCAGCACCGCGCCCGCCAGAGCCAGCAGCACGAGGCAGAACGCCTTGAACGGGCCGTCGGCCCGCGGCGCGGAGCTGGTGCCGAGACGCGGCAGCGGACCGGCGGTGACGGTCTGGTTTTTGAACTCGACGGGGAAGCTGCGTTCCAAGTTCGTGCCGAACGCGTCGAGTGCCGAGCGCGCCGCGCCGAGATCGGTGTCCGAGGCGAGACGGCCGACGACGAAGAGCTGGTAGGAGTCGGCGCGCTCGAGACGGCGACGTTCCTGGCCGATGGTGAAATTTTCCAGCAGCTCAAAGGTGCCGAGCGGGAAATAAAATTCCGGGCCGATGAACGCCATCGTGCCGCTGAAACCTTCCGGTGTGATGCCGACGACGGTGTAGTTGCGCTCGTTGATGCGCACGGTGCGGCCGAGGATGTCGGGATCGAAATCGGTCTTCCGCCAATGCGCGTGCGAGACGATCACCACCGGGAGCGCCGCGCCCGGCTTCTCATCGGCGGCGGAAAAAGTGCGGCCCCGCGCAAGACGGACGCCGAGCGTGTCGAAGAAGTTCGAGGTGACGACCGACGCGAACGCGCGCCGCGTGGCCGTGCCGTCCTGCACGCCGACGAGCGTGTGATTGAAACCCAGCACGCCGGAGAAAAGATCACGGCGGGCGGAGAGTTCCTTCCACAGCGGATAGGAGAAGAGCCGGTAGCTCTCGGGGTTCTTGCGGTCTTGCGTGTAGATTTGGACGACGCGGTCCGGCTCGGGATAAGGGCGCGGGCTGAACGCCAGATTGTAGACGACGGAGAACATGCCCGTGTTGAGGCCGATGCCGATCGTGAGGACCAGCACGGCCGCGAGGGTGAACCCGGGCGTCTTCGCGAGGAGACGCAGCGAGAATCTGAGTTCCGAGAGGAACGTCGACATGGGCGTGAGCTCAGCGGCCGGCGATCACTCGGCGCGCAACGCCGTCATCGGACTGACGCGGGTGGCGCGTTTCGCCGGGATGAAGCAGGCGAACAGCGTGGCGAACGTGAGCACGACGACGGCGAGGCCGAGAGCGACCGGGTCGCCCGGGCTGACTTCGAAGAGCATCGTGGCGAGGGCCTGGCCGGCGAGGAGCGAGAGCACGACGCCGAGGACGACGGAGACGGCGGTCTGCATCGCGC
>JANXWT010000037.1 GCA_025351035.1 Opitutia bacterium
GGGCGTGTCACTGCGGGTTTACAACCCCGCCAAGACCGTGGCGGACTGTTTCAAATTTCGTCACAAGATCGGCCTCGATGTGGCCCTCGAAGCCCTGCGCGAAACGTGGCGCGCGCGTCGCGCCACGATGAAAGACCTGGAGCACTATGCGCGGGTTGACCGCGTGGCCAAGGTGATGCGTCCCTATTTCGAAAGCCTGACATGAAGCCTGAGCCGAAACGCTCTGCCCGCCTCGGTCCGGCAACGGCTGCTCACATTGAGCGAGCACCGCAAGGAGCCATTTGACCTCGTGCTCGTGCGTTACGGCATTGAGCGACTGCTCTACCGCCTCAGTCGTTCGCCTCATACGGAAATTCCCCCACAAACTACAAAGCTGCCACTGCTAGCTGCTTCACCGCCCTGCAGGTGTGCTTTTATGGCCAACCCTAGGATTTGACCATGCCTGTAAAATGTTTCATATGCAAAACATTGACTTGCCTTTGTAGCCATAAAGCCATTTCATGCATTGTATAAAAAACATGGACTTCTTACAGGCAGGGCAAACCATCCGACAAGCGCGTAACCGGGCAAGGCTCACTCAAGAGACCCTCGCCCGGCGACTGCGCATGAGCCGGACGACGATCTCCCAGCTTGAAACGGGTGTCTTCAGCGAACTCGGCATTCGGAAATTTGCCCAAGTCTGTGAACGCCTCGGGTTGGAGCTGCAGGTCCGCCCGCCCAGCCCCAAGCTTACGCTTCATGAGGCCTATACTCGCAACCGTCAGGAGCGCCAAGCGGCGTTCAAGGAAACCGACGGCATCTTGGCGCAAATGAGGACGGCCAGTAGGAAAGCGCCATGACCAACGTTTTCGTCAATCGTGCGGCGGTGGGCAATTTGAGCCGGGAAGAACCGGCGAACAAATTTGTCTATGACGCCGGGGTGCCTCCGGCCCAGGCGGTCTCATTGCTCATGCCTGTCAGTCCCGAGCCCTACTTTGCCGAGCGGGCGACGGTGCTGCATCCGGTTTTCGACATGAGTCTGCCAGAAGGCAGTCTGCGGGATGCACTCAGCGCGATGTTCGCCAAGGCGCTGCCGGTCTTTGACGACCTAGCTCTGCTGGAAGTCGTCGGGCGCTCCTTGATCGGGCGGCTGCGTTTCGGCAACTCGCCGGCGGAATTCGACAAAGTGCCCGAGCAAAATCTCGCCAGCCTGCTGGAGTATCGCGGAACGGCGGAACTCTTCCGCGACCTGCTCGAACGCTACGCCCAATTTTCCGGCGTCGCCGGGGTGCAGCCGAAACTCCTGATCCGAGATGATGGCAGCCTAAAAATCGAGAAGCTCAGTCCGGTAATCGAGAAACGGGAACGCATCACGACCCACGGGACCACACATCTCCTGAAGACGTTCGACGCCGCCAAGTATCCCGCGCTAGCCACCAACGAACATTGCTGCCTCCGCACTGCGGCGCGCGCCGGCCTGCGGGTGCCGGCCGCCCAGCTGTCGAGTGACGCCGAGACCCTGGTGGTCGGGCGGTTTGACCTGAAAAACAACGGTTCCTACCTGGCCTTCGAAGACGGTTGCTCGCTCGACGGCCGGCTGTCCCGGGACAAATACGAGGGATCTTATGAGCAACTGGCCGGCACCCTGGCCCGTGTGCTCAACAGTCCCGCCGGGCTGGAGGTTGAAATGGGCCGGTTTGTCCGGTCGCTCGTGTTTTCTGTGGCGATCCGCAATGGCGATGCCCATCGGAAGAATTTCGGTGTGCTCTACGACGACGCCACCGCCGAGGTAACTCTGGCGCCGACTTTCGATGTGGTCACGACCATGGCCTATATTTCCAACGACAGCCTGGCGCTGACGCTGGACGGGTCAAAACGCTGGCCGAATTTCAAGCGTTTGCTCCGCTACGGCGTGCAGCGCTGCCGGCTGACGCCACAGTCCGCTCGCAACATCATCCAAGAAGTGGTCGATGCCGTTGCGACCGACGAGGTCCAACTGGGCAAGGAGGCGACCGCGGCGGCTCAAGAAGTCACCGCGTTGATGCGGCGAGGGTGGCAGGATGGCGTTCGCTCGCTGCGTGACTCGCCGGCGCCGACGGCCCAAGAGTGACTGGCGCCACGACTGGATGGCAGTCGCAACTTTCGCCCAGGGGACAGCGGGGGTAAGATGGCACCACGACAGCCGAAGGGCGCCGTTGATATGTTCGGCCGACAGCCCCAGGCCGACTAGGACATGACTGGCCGTGTAGTTCTGCGACATGCACGCCGAAGTGGAGCCCGATTACGCGGAAATGCAGGAGTTCTTCACGCTGCCGCCGCCCACTTTCGATGAGTTGTGGGAGCGGCTCCAGGTGGCAGAGACTCGCATCAACGCTATCCGTTAGCCGCGCATGTGTAACGGTGGAAGTTCTCCGGCTCCCGAAGGTCTTCGGCTTGGCCTCAAAGCCGTCAGCGC